>NZ_JBJGYZ010000005.1:0-208053 GCF_054050275.1 Geodermatophilus sp. SYSU D00691 | reverse complement strand
CCCGGCCCTCGACGGTGTCGAGGTCGTAGTCCTGCAGCGTCGTCCGGAGCACGAACTCGATCAGCGGGGTGGGCCGCGCGACCAGGTCCCGGACGGCGGCGTCGCCGTGCGCCTGCCGCAGCTCGCACGGGTCTGGCCCGGCACCGTCGGGAATTTTCTGGGGTAATGGGAAGGCGTGGCACGCACTCCGCTCCGGCTCGCCGTCCTCGGTGACTCCATCGGGTACGGGCAGGGCGCCCGGCACCCCGACGAGCGGCTCGGCCCGCGGCTGGCCGCGGCGCTGATCGCCGAGGGCTTCGCCGTCGACCTGCACGTCCTCGCCGTCCCCCGCTCGGTCTCGGCCGACCTGGCCGCCCAGGTCCGCCGCGCGGCGCCGCTGGGCATCGATTTGGCCGTCGTGGTGATCGGCGCCAACGACCTGGCCCGCTTCGTCCCGCCGGCCGACGCCGCCGGCTCCCTGGCCACGGCGGTCGCCGGGTTGCAGGCGGCGGGCACCGACGTGGTCGTCGTCCCGGCGCCGGACATGTCCATGGTCCCCTTCGTGCCGCCGGCCTTCCGGCCCGTCGTGCAGGCGGCGTGCTCGGTGCTGCAGCGGCACCAGGAGCAGGTCGCCCGGGCCGCCGGGGTCGCGTTCGCCGACGTCGGCCCGCAGGTCGGGCCCGCCTTCTCGGCCGATCCGGGCTTGTTCTCGGCCGACCGCTTCCACCCCTCGTCGGCCGGCTACGCCCTCATCGCCGGGGCGCTGGCCCCGCACGTGGTCGCCGCCGCCCGGGCCCGGCGCGACGCCGCCGCCTGAGAACCCGCTGGTCCGCAGCGGGGGCCCGCACCTGGCGTCCGCCGGGTGGACCTCGTCTTCCTGCACGGCCCGCCCGCGTCGGGCAAGCTGACCACCGCCCGCGCGCTGGAGAGGCCGGTCGGCTACCCGGTGTTCCACGACCAAGCTGCGCGAGGAGTTCTGGACGGCGGTGTTCGCCGAGGCCGCCGAGCACGACCTGTTCTCGCCCGGTTCAACGAGGCGGGCACCCTCACCTACGACGAGCGGCTGGCCACGTTCTCCCACCGCGTCCTCGTGCGGGTACCCGCCGGGCCGGCCGAGGAGGACGAGGCGCACACCGCCGGGGAGCTCGCCGCGATCGAGCACCTCGACGCCGCCAGGCTCGGCTACCGCAACCTGCGGTCGACCGTCACCTGCGTGGACGACGTGAAGATCCGGCGCCGCTGAGGGCACGCCCCGCGTCGAGATGCGCCTCGGTGCTGGGACCAGGCCGTGGAAGCGCCCCTCAGGCGCATCTCACCGCGTCACGAGGTCAGCAGCACGACGGGGACGCCGACCAGCGAGATCGCGATGAAGAGCGCGTGGGGGAAGGCGACGTGCGGCCATCGCAGGACCCGGCGCCACTGCCTGCGGAGCAGGTGGAGCGACCCGGCCTCGGCGAAGCTCTGCAGGATCCGCGGCGACCGCGTCGTGCCGCCTCGTTCGAGGAGCTGTTCGAGTTCGGTGCACCGAGCGACGTGATTCAGCTGGAGGATCTTGAAATGCGCTTCGACGATCCAGAACGAGCAGGACAGCAGCGCGCCGACGCCGAGCACTGCGGCCCCGAAGGCAGGTCTCATCGTCAGCGCTGCACCCAGGGCCAGGGATCCCAGCGTCGCGCTCCACGACTTGATGGTGACGAAGTACGGGTCGTAGGCCTGCACGATGTCGATCAGCTTGTAGTACTCGGCGAGCAGCTCCGCTCTCGCGTCGTGGGCGCTGACCATCGAGTGCCGCTCCGGGGGCATCGGCCACGCCGATCTCAGGTCGAGCTGAGGTCCTCGGGCAGGTCGGTGCGGCCGCGCTCGGCCGAGAGGAAGCGGATGTCGTCGTCGCGCGGCCACTCCGCCGAGCCGGCGACCGGCTTCGGCCGCGGGCGGCGGGGGACCGACGCCCCGGCGCCGCCACCGCGCCCGCGGTAGACCAGCAGGCCGTCCACCCGGTCGGGGACGGCGTCCAGCGAGGCCTGGACGGCGGGCAGGGCGCGGTAGCGCTCGAGCCGCTCGTCGTCGGGGAAGACCAGCTCCAGGACGACGCCCCACCGGGTCTCGTGCCACTCCCAGTACAGGGCGCCGTTGGTCACCGCGGCCTCGACCAGGTCGTTGCCGTGGGCGTGCTGCCACATCGACGCCGGGAACGCCTCGGCGTCGAGCACCTCGATGGTGAGCCACTCGGGCACGTCGCCAACGGTAGATCCGCGGCACCGGCGTGGTCCAGACTCCGGACCCGTGACCGAGGGAAGGGTGCGCCAGCTGCGGCTGGTCGTCGAGGCCGAGGACTACGAGCAGGCCGTCCGCTTCTACCGCGACGTCCTCGGCATGCCGGAGGAGAACGCGTTCGCGGCCGACGGCGGCGCGCACGTGACGATCCTCGACGCCGGGCGGGCGACCCTCGAGCTGGCCAACCCCGCCCAGAAGCGCTACATCGACGACGTCGAGGTCGGCCGCCAGGTCGCGCCCCGGATGCGCGTCGCCTTCGAGGTCGACGACTCCGCGCAGGTGACCGGCGAGCTGGCCGGCGCCGGCGCCGACGTCGTCGCGCCGCCGACCGAGACGCCCTGGCGCTCGCTGAACGCGCGGCTGGACGCCCCGGCCGGGCTGCACATCACCGTCTTCCAGGAGCTCGATCCGCCGGGCTGACCCCGGCCAGCAGCTCGGCCAGGTGCAGCCCCCGGCGGCCAGCCAGCTGGTCGAGCTGGGTGCGGCAGGAGAACCCGTCGGCCAGCACGACGGCGTCGGGGGAGAGGTCCCGGACGGCAGGCAGCAGCTGCTGCTCCGCGATCGCCACCGACACGTCGTGGTGGCCGCGCTCCACGCCCCAGTTGCCGGCCAGCCCGCAGCACCCGCCCAGCCGCGTGACCGTCGCGCCGGCCGCGCGCAGCAGCCGCTCGTCGGCCGCCCAGCCGAGAACGGCGGCGTGGTGGCAGTGCGGCTGGGCGACGACCTCCAGCCCGGTCAGGGACGGCGGCGTCCAGCCCGGGGTGTCGGCGAGCAGCTCGGCGAGCGTCCGCGTCGCCGCCTTGACCGCCGCCGCGGCCGGGTCGTCGAGCAGGTCGACCGCCTCGCCGCGGAGCACCGCGGTGCACGAGGGCTCCACGCCCACGATCGGCACGCCCGCCTCGGCCAGCGGCGCCAGCGCCCGCACGGTGGGGCCGAGGATCCGGCGGGCGGCGTCGAGCTGGCCGGTGGTGATCCAGGTCAGCCCGCAGCAGGTGTCGGCGCCCGGCACCTGCACCCGGTAGCCGGCGTCCTCCAGCACGGTCACCGCGGCCTGCGCCACCGACGGGGCGAAGTGGTCGGTGAACGAGTCCACCCACAGCGCCACCGGGCGGCCCTCGCCGGACGCGGCCGGGCGGTCGGCCCACCAGGCGCGGAACGTCTCCCGGGCGAACGGCGGCACCTCGCGGCGCTGGTCCATCCCCGCCGACCACTTCGCCAGCGCGCCGCCGAGTCTCGAGCCCATGACCGCGTTGGCCAGGCGGGGCACCCGCGCGGCCACGTCGGCCCACCGCGGCAGCTGCCCGAGCGTGTAGTGCGACCGCGGGCGCAGCCGCCGGCGGTAGGACTGGTGCAGCACCTCGGCCTTGTAGGTGGCCATGTCCACACCGGTCGGGCAGTCCCGCGAGCAGCCCTTGCACGACAGGCAGAGGTCCAGCGCCTCGTGCACCTCCGGCGAGCGCCAGTCCCGCACCGGCCCGCCGGGCGCCAGCATCTCCTGCAGCACCCGCGCCCGCCCGCGGGTGGTGTCCTTCTCCTCGCGGGTGGCCGGCCACGACGGGCACATCACCCCGCCGGCCGCCTGCAGGTCGGCCCGGCACTTGCCGACGCCGGTGCAGCGGTGCACCGCCGAGGAGAAGTCGCCGCCGTCGTGCGGGTAGGCGAAGGCGAGCCCGGTGCGCCGCCGGGGCGCCTCGGTCACCCGCACCGCCTCGTCGAACGGCGCCGGGCGCACCAGCACCCCGGGGTTGAGCACGTCGTCGGGGTCGAACAGCCCCTTGACCCGCTCGAACAGCGCGATCGCGGCGGGGGAGTACATGACCGGCAGCAGCTCGCTGCGCGCCCGCCCGTCGCCGTGCTCGCCCGACATCGAGCCGCCGTGCGCGGCCACCAGCCGGGCGGCGTCCTCGATGAAGGCGCGGTACGCCCGGCGGCCGCGGTCGGGCTCGCGCCCGAACGGGAAGTCGATGCGCACGTGCAGGCAGCCGTCGCCGAAGTGCCCGTACGGCACGCCCTGCAGCCCGTGCCCGGCGAGCAGCTCCTCGAAGCCGCGCAGGTACCCGCCCAGCGACTCCACCGGGACGGCGGCGTCCTCCCAGCCGGCGTGCGCGGGCCGGCCGTCGGGGGTGCGCGCGGCCAGCCCGGCGCCGTCCTCCCGGATCCGCCAGATCGCCGCCGCGTGCGCGACGTCGGTGACCACCAGGGAGTCCAGCGCCCCGGCGTCGGCGAGCACGTGCCGCGCCGCCGCCTCGACCTCCGCCACCGTGTCGCCGGTGAGCTCGACGACCAGCCAGCCCTCGCCGCGGGGCAGGTCGGGCACGACCGCGGCGGGGACGTCGCGCAGCCGCTGCACGATCCGCGCGTCCAGCCCCTCCACCGCCGTCGGCCCGTGGCGGAGCAGGCCGGGGGTGGCGTCCGCGGCGTCGGCCATCGTCGGGTAGCCCAGGACGACGAGGCCGCGCACCGGGGCGTCGGCGACCAGGCGCACCGTCGCGCCGAGCACCAGGCCCAGGGTGCCCTCGCTGCCCACCAGCGCCCGCGCGGGGTCGGCGCCGCGCTCGGGCAGCAGGTGCTCCAGCGAGTAGCCCGAGACCTGCCGGCCGAAGCGGCCCAGCTCGGTGCGGATCGTCGCGAGCTCGCCGGCCACCAGGTCGTGCAGCCGGTCGAGCACCCCGCCGGTGGCGCCCGGGCCGAGGGTCAGCCGCTCGCCGCCGCCGGTGACGACGTCGAGGGCGACGACGTTGTCCGACGTCCGCCCGTAGCCCAGGGCGCGCGAGCCGCAGGCGTTGTTGCCGATCATCCCGCCGACCGTGCAGCGGTTGTGCGTGCTCGGGTCGGGGCCGAAGCGCAGCCCGTGCGGCTTGGCCGCCGCCTGCAGCGCGGCGTGCACCACCCCGGGGTCGATCACCGCCGTCCTCGCGTCGGCGTCGACCCGGTGGATGCCGTGCAGGTGCCGGCTGGTGTCGACGACGACGCCCGGCCCGACGGCGTTGCCCGCGATCGAGGTGCCCGCGCCGCGCGCGGTCAGCGGGACGCCGAGCTCCCGGCACACCGCCAGCGTGGCCACGACCTCGTCGGGGTGCCGCGGCCGGACGACCGCGCGCGGCAGCACGCGGTAGAGGGAGCCGTCGGAGGAGTACAGCGCCCGCGCCAGGTCGGAGCCGTCGACGTCGTCGACCCCGGCCCGGCGCAGGGCATCGATCAGTTCGCGGTCGTCCCCCACGGGGAGGAGTCTCGCAGGCGACCCGCGCGGCTATTCGGTGGGCGGCTCGTCCTTGCCCTCCTCCTCCAGCCGGTCGGCCTCCTCCTTGGTCTTGTGCACCGCGCCGTCGGCGTGCTCCGGCGGGCCGTAGACCGTGTAGAGGATCAGCGGGTTCTCGCCGGTGTTGAGGAAGTTGTGCCTCGTCCCGGCCGGGACGACGACCAGGTCACCCTGCGCGACCTTCTTGGTGCTGCCGGAGACGCGGGCCTCCCCGGTGCCGCTCACGAACGTGAGGATCTGGTCGACCTCGTGCACCTCCTCGCCGATCTCCCCGTCCGGCGGGATCGTCATGATCACCAGCTGGGTGTGCTCTCCGGTCCAGAGCACGCGGCGGAAGTCCGCGCTCTTCTCGGCCTCGGTCGCGATCGTGTAGTGGATGACGCTCGCCATCAGCGCTTTCCTCTCGTCTCCCTGAGCTCGGTCGCGGCAGTCCTATCCCACGATCGCGCCCGCTAGTCCTCCTGCTCCCCGAGCGGGGGACCACCAGATGGTTTGATTCCCGTACCGACACCCGCTACCGTCCTCCCGTGCCGCGCGCCGACGCCCTCCCCGCCCCGTCCGAGGCCGCTCCCGGTGCGCCGGGCCGCACGCTCGCGGTGGTGTCCGCGAGCACGGTGCTGGTGCTCGCCGCGTTCGTCACCCCGCTCGCGACCGGTGTGCGCACCGCGGCCGAGCTCGGCTCCGGACCCGGCGGGCAGGCCTGGCTGCTCAGCGGCATGAGCGTCGGGCTCGCGGCGGCCCTGCTCGTCGCCGGGGTGGCGGCCGACGACCTCGGCCACCGGCGGGTGTTCGCCGCCGGGCTGGCGCTGCTCGGCGTGGGGGCGGCGGTCGCCGGCCTGGCCGGGAGCACCGGCCTGTTCGTCGCCGGCCGGCTGGTCCAGGGCGTGGGCGGGGCGGCGGTGCTGGCCGCGACCCTGGGACTGGTCTCGCAGGCCTTCCCCGCCGGTCCGGCCCGGTCGCGGGCCGCCGCGGTCTGGGGCGCCGCCGTCGGCGCCGGCACCGGGGTGGGCGGCCTGGCCACCGTCGTCCTCGACCACGGCACCGCCTGGCGGACGACCCACCTGGTCGCCGCCGCGCTGGCGGTGCTCGGTGCCGGCGTCGCGCTGCGCGTCCTCCCGCCGCCGGCGGCGCGGCGGCACCGGCGGGTCGACGTCGCCGGCACGGTCCTCCTGGTCGGTGCGCTGGCCGGCCTGCTCGCCGGGCTGGTCGAGACCCGGTCGCCGGGCGGCGGCGCCACCGCCGCGGTCGTGCTGGGGGTGGCCGCCGTCCTGCTGGCCGGGTTCCTGGTGGTGCAGGCGCGCACCCGCGAGCCGCTGGTCGACCTGGCGCTGTTCCGCGTCCGGGGGTTCGTCGCGGCGAGCACCGGGGCGCTGGTCACCGGCGCCGCCGTCGTGGGCGTGATGTCCTACCTGCCCAGCGTGCTGCAGCGCGGGCTGGGGGAGAGCCTGCTCGCCGTCACGCTGCTGGTGCTCGTCTGGTCGGCGGTCTCCACGGCCACCGCGCTCGCCGTCCGGCTGGTGCCGGGCCTGGACGGGCGGGTGCTGCTCGCCGGCGGCCTGGCGCTGTCCGCCGCCGGGCTGGCCGGCCTCGCCGTCCTCGGCGAGGGCGCGTCGGCGCTGCGGTTCCTGCCCGGCCTGGTGGTGCTCGGCGTCGGCTACGGCGCGGCCAACGCGGCGCTCGGCCGGGAGGCCGTCGCCCACGTGCCGCCGGCGCGTGCCGGGATGGGCAGCGGCGCGAACAACACCGCGCGCTACGTCGGCGCGGCGGTCGGCGTCACCGTCGTCGTCCTCGTGGTCGGCACGGGCACCGACGTCACCGCGGGCTGGAACGCCGCCGCCCTCGGTGCGGCCGCGGTCGGCGCGGCCGGGGCGCTGGCCGTGCTGCTGCTGCGCCCCGCGCGAACCTGACTCAGCGGCGGCGCTCGAGCAGGCCGATCAGCACGGCCGCCGCGACGTCGGTGTCCTCGGGCAGGCGCTCGGCCTCGCCGCGCTCGACGCGCGCCAGCATGAGCTCGTTGATCCCGCCGACGGCGGCGAGCACCAGCTCGCGGCCGACCGGCCGGACCTCGTCGGGGTGCGCCTCGCCGAGCTCGCGCGCCACCTCGTCGAGCAGGTCGACGTAGCGGTCGACCACCGCGCGGCGCAGCGCCAGCGCCGGCCGCCCCGCCGCCTGCACCTCCACCAGCGCGGCCCACGCCACGGCCGGCCCGGCCGCCAGCGCGGCGAGGTAGCTGGCGACGCCGGAGCGCACCCGCTCCTGCCACGGCAGCCGCGCCGCGCGGGCGTCGTCCAGGGCCCGCCGCACCGTCTCGAGCACCGAGTCGGTCGCCCGCTGGTACAGCTCGAGCAGGCACTGCTCCTTGTCGCGGAAGTGGGCGTAGACGACCGTCTTCGACACCTGCCCCAGGCGGGCGATGTCGGACATCGTGGTCGCGGCGTAGCCCTTCTCGGCCATGCAGACGGCGAGCGCGCGCAGGATCCGGCCGCGTCGATGCCCGTCGTCCACGGCCGGGTCGTCGACGGGAGCTGCTGCGACGGAAGCGCCCACCTCCGGCACGATAACGGGCGCGACCGGAACGGGGCCTCTCCGCGGGGTGAACAGCCGGGATCGCGCGGAGCGTGGGCAAGGTCACGGTCCGTGCCCGGAAGGCGGCGGGGGTGCCCGGGCGTCGTCCATGGGGTGAGCACGGCGACCGCCCCGACCCGCGCCCCGGCCCGCGCCTACGCCGTCTGGCTGGTCGGCCTGTTCGCCTACGCCGTCGCCGTGTTCCACCGCGGCTCCCTCGGCGTCGCCGCCGTCGAGGCGCAGGAGCGGTTCTCCGCCGGCGCGTCGGCGATCTCGCTGTTCCTGGTGCTGCAGCTGGCCGTCTACGCCGCCATGCAGGTGCCGGTGGGCGTCGCCCTCGACCGGTTCGGCTCCCGGGCGCTCATCGTCGCCGGCGGGCTGACCATGGCCGCCGGCCAGTTCGTCCTGGCGGTGGCCACCGACGTGCCGACGGCGGTGGTGGCCCGGGTGCTCATCGGCGCCGGCGACGCGATGACGTTCATCAGCCTGCTGCGCGTCGTCGGGCTGTGGTTCCCCGGCCGCACGGTGCCGCTGGTCACCCAGCTCACCGGCATCCTCGGCCAGATCGGCCAGATCGCCGCGGCCTACCCGCTGGTGGCGCTGCTGCACGCGGTGTCCTGGGAGAGCACGTTCCTCGGCGCCGCCGCGGTCGGCGTGCTCGCCGCCGCGCTCGTGCTCGCCACGCTGCGCGACGCCCCGCCCGGCACGCTCCGCCCGGCGCCGGCCGGCCTGGCCGAGGTGCGCCGCAGCCTGGCCGACACCTGGCGCGAGCCGGGCACCCGCATCGGGCTCTACACCCACCTGGTGACCCAGTTCTCCGGCACGGTCTTCGCGCTGCTGTGGGGCTACCCGTTCCTGGTCCTCGGCCAGGGCCTCGCCCCCGGGACGGCGGCGGCCCTGCTGACGCTGCTCGTCCTGGTCGGCATGGCCGTCGGGCCGCTGCTGGGCCGGCTGTGCGGGCACTGGCCGCTGCGCCGCTCCAACCTCGTGTTCACGATCCTGATGGCGACCGCGGCGAGCTGGACCGTCGTCCTGCTCTGGCCGGGCCGGGCGCCGCTGTGGCTGCTCGTGCTGCTGGTCGTCGTCCTCGGCACCAACGGGCCGGGCTCGATGATCGGCTTCGACTACGCCCGCACCGAGAACCCGGCCGAGCGCATGGGCAGCGCCAGCGGCGTGGTCAACGTCGGCGGCTTCGTCGCCTCGCTGCTCACCATCCTCGCCGTCGGAGCGGTGCTCGACCTGCTCACCCCCGGCGGCTCCACGGGCTACGACCTCGACGCCTTCCGCGCCGCCTTCGCCGTGCAGTACCTGTTCTGGGCGATCGGCCTGGCCGGCGTGGTGCGGCACCGCCGGCAGCTGCGCGCCCGCATGGCGCGCGACGGGATCGTGCTCGTGCCGCTGCGGGTCGCCGTCGGCGCCCGCCTGCGCGGGGGCTCGGCCTACCGCTGAGCGGTGGCCCGGGAGCGGAAGTCGCCCCTCCCGGTGTCGGAGCGCCAGTCGGCGAACGACTCGCCGGTGAGCTCCTCGAGCAGCGCGATGTCGTCGAGCAGCGGGGCCAGCACCTCCCGGCGGACCTCCACCGGCAGCGGCGGGCGCTGCGCCCGCCCGGCGTGCAGCGCGGCGAGCAGCGGCCGGCTCGCCTGCCGCCACACCTGCGGCGGCGCCAGGGCGCCGAGCGCCGCCCCGGCCCGCGCCGCGCGGGCCAGCAGCCGGTAGCGCATCCCGTCGGCCACGTAGGGCTTCACGTTCTCCGGGGGGACGGCGTGCGCGACGCCCTCGGCCACCCCGAGGAAGCGGGCGACCCGGTCGAGGGTCTGCTGCGGGGTGTCGACCAGCTCGCGGTAGCGCAGGAGCAGCACCTGCTCGCGCGGGAAGCGGGTGCAGAGGTCGCGCAGCTGCTCGCCGTAGCGGCCCAGCCCCCGGTAGTGCCAGAACGGCGCCCAGCCCTCGGCGGTGCGCCGCTCCTCGGCCCGGACGGCGGCCAGGACGTCGGCCTCCGGCTCCAGGCCGTCGGCCCGCAGGTGCACCCAGTTCGAGACGGCGCGGTCGACCGGGTCGCGGACGACGAGCACGAACCGCGCGTCGGGGACGTCGGCGGCGATCCGGGCGTGCGCCCGGCGGTCGTAGAGGTAGAACGGCGTGCTCTCCCCGCGGACGGCGTCGGCCGGTGCCCCGGCGAAGAGCGCCAGGTAGCGCTCGCGGCGCCAGATCCACTCGCGGGCGCTGTGCGCGTCGCCGGGGCCGCGCTGCTGCGCGCGCTCGGGCGGGCGCCCGCCGGTGAGGTAGAACTTCGGCTCCTTGACCGGCGAGAGGTACAGGTCGGGGTGGGTGGCCAGCGCGGCGTGCAGCGCCGTCGTCCCCGCCTTGGGGGCGCCGGCGATGAAGAACTGGGGCAACCGTTCCGCCATGGCCCTATTTCTACCAACACCACCGGATTGGTGAGGAATCGGGCGGCTAGGGTGGGGCTCCGCCACGGGGGAGGGTCGTCCGCGTTGTCCACCAGTCCGTCGTCCCTGCTCGCGCACCTCGACCGCTTCTGGGACGACGCCGCCGTGGTCGCCGAGCCCGACGACCCGCGCCCCGGCGCCTGGGCGGGCGCGCCGTCGGCGCTGCTGGTCGACGGCGTCTGGTGGCTGGCCTACCGGCTGCGCCGGCCGATCGGCGAGGGGCGCGGGTACGGCAACGTCGTCGCCCGGTCGTCCGACGGGGTGCACTTCGAGCCGGTGACCACCCTGTCGTCGGCGCGGTTCGGCGCCGAGTCGCTGGAGCGGCCGGCGCTGGTGCGCACGCCCGAGGGCCGCTGGCGGCTCTACGTCAGCTGCGCGCTGCCCGGGACCAAGGGCTGGCGCGTCGACCTGCTGGAGGCGACGTCGGTCGAGGGCCTCGGCGCCGCGGCCGCCGAGACGGTGCTGCCGTGCACCGACACCCAGGCGTGGAAGGACCCGGTGGTCCGCCGGTCGGGCGGGCGGTGGCACCTGTGGGCGTCGGTGCACCCGCTCGACGACCCCGACGCGACCGACCGGATGACCACCGAGCACGCCACCAGCCCCGACGGGCGGACGTGGACGCACCGCGGCACCGCGCTGGCCGGCACGCCGGGCACGTGGGACGCCCGCGGGGTGCGCGTCGCGGCCGTGCAGTTCGGGCCCGGCGGCGCGGACGACCCGGCCACCTGGGCGCTCTACGACGGCCGGGCCAGCGCGGCGGAGAACTGGGAGGAGCGCACCGGGCTGGCGCGGGCCGACGGCGGCCGCTTCGCCGCCGACCCCGGCGGGCCGCTGCTGACCAGCCCGCACGCGCCCGGCGGACTGCGCTACGCCGACGCCGTCGGCCTGCCCGACGGCTCCACCCGCTGGTTCTACGAGGCCACCCGCGCCGACGGCGCGCACGACCTGCGGACCGTGCTGCTGCCCGCGTGAGGACGGCGCACACTGCGCCTATGAGCTGGGTCACACGAGCCGCAGCAGCCGGCCTCTCCGCCCTGGGCGCCGTCGCCGCCCGCGACCTGGTGCAGCGCGAGCACACGCTGCTGCGCAACTTCCCGGTGATCGGGCACGCCCGGTACCTGATCGAGGCGATCGGGCCCGAGCTGCGCCAGTACCTGGTCGCCGGCAACAACGAGGAGCGGCCCTTCACCCGCGACCAGCGGCGGTGGGTGTACGCCTCGGCGAAGAAGCAGAACAACTACTTCGGGTTCGGCACCGACAACGACCTCGAGTACACCGCCGGCTACCCCGTGATCAACCACCGCACGTTCGGCCGGACGGTGCCGGCCACGAGCGTGCACGCCGGCGCGGAGGTCCGGCTGCCGTGCGCGAAGGTGCTCGGCGCCGCCCGCGGCCGGGCGCAGGCGTTCCGGCCGGCGTCGGTCGTCAACGTCTCCGCGATGAGCTTCGGCTCGCTGTCCGGCCGCGCGGTCGAGGCGCTCAACCGCGGCGCCGCGCTGGCCGGCTGCCTGCACAACACCGGCGAGGGCGGCATCTCGGTGCACCACCGGCACGGCGGCGAGCTGGTCTACCAGATCGGCACGGCGTACTTCGGCTGCCGCGACGAGCTCGGCCGCTTCGACCTGGCCCGGCTCAAGGACCTGGTGGCCGGTGCCCCGGTGCGGGCGATCGAGGTCAAGCTCAGCCAGGGGGCCAAGCCCGGGCTGGGCGGCGTGCTGCCGGCGGCCAAGGTGTCGGCCGAGATCGCCGAGGCCCGCGGGGTGCCCGAGGGCGTGGACTGCATCAGCCCGTCCCGGCACGCCGAGTTCTCCGACCCCGACAGCCTGCTCGACTGGGTCGAGCTGCTGGCCGCCGAGACCGGGCTGCCGGTGGGCATCAAGTCGGCGGTCGGCGACATGGCCTTCTGGCACGAGCTCACCGAGCTCATGGCGACGACCGGCCGCGGGGTGGACTTCGTGACGATCGACGGCGGGGAGGGCGGCACCGGGGCGGCGCCGCTGATCTTCACCGACTCGGTGTCGCTGCCCTTCCAGCTCGGCTTCGCCCGCGTCTACTCCGTCTTCGCCCGGGCCGGGCTGGCCGAGCAGGTGGTGTTCGTCGGCGGCGGCAAGCTGGGGCTGCCGGACAACGCGATCGTCGCCTTCGCACTCGGCTGCGACCTGGTGAACGTCGCCCGCGAGGCCATGCTGGCCATCGGCTGCATCCAGGCGCAGAAGTGCCACACCGACACCTGCCCGACCGGCGTCGCGACGCAGAACGCGTGGCTGGCCCACGGCCTGGACCCGGCGCTGAAGTCGGTGCGCGCGGCCACCTACATCGCCACGCTGCGCCGCGACCTGCTCAAGGTCGCCGAGGCCTGCGGTGTGGAGCACCCGGGCCTGATCGACACCTCGGCGGTGGAGGTGCTCACCGGGCGGACGGCGTCGCGGCCGCTGGGCGAGGTGTACGAGTACGAGCCGGGCTGGGGGCTGCCGTCGGCGGAGGACCGCGCGGCGATCGTGCGGCTGATGACGGGGGAGGGGTCGCAGGGGGGCAGCGCGCCGCCGTCACCCACGGCCGTGGGGTGAGAGACCGGCCAGGAGGAGGTCGATCCCGGCGTCGAGGGCCTGGCGGGCGGCGGCCTCCGGCCAGGAGGTCCCGTCGTCGGGGCGGGCCGGGGCCGGGGCGGCGGCCAGCCAGGCCGTGGCCGGGAACCGCTCGGCGTGGTCGGGGACCACGGCGGCGAGCGCGGCCGCCCGCTCGGACCACCACCGGTGCTCGTCCGGCCCCTCGGCGGCGGCCCGCCGGGCGTCGGCCACGGCCTCCGCGGTGCCGCGGACCAGGTGGTAGAGCGCGGTCACCGCGGGCCGGGCCGACGCGGCCGGCAGACCGCCGGCGCGCAGCACCCGCACCAGCGACTCGAGGACCGCCTGCTCGTGCGGGCCCAGCACCGGCCGCGCGAAGGAGATCTGCAGCGTCCACGGGTGGCGGACGTGGACGGCGAGCAGCTCCGCGGCCCAGGTGCGGACGGCGGCGCGCCAGTCGCCGCCGGGGCCGGGCAGCTCGGCCTCCGCGTGCACCGCGTCGTGCATGAGGTCGAGCAGTTCGGCCTTGCCGGGCACGTAGGTGTAGAGCGCCATCGCGGTGACGCCGAGCCGCTCGCCGACCTGCCGGAGGCTCACATCGGCGCCCGCAGTCGCGTCGGCGGCGGCGATCCCGGCCGCGACCACCTCGTCGAGGGTCAGGGCCGGCCGGGGGCCGCGGCGCCCGCCCGGCCCCGGCCGCCGCCACAGCAGCTGCAGCGTCGTCTCGGCGTCGCCCTGTCCACCTCGGACCACGTGCTCTCCCGCCGCTGAAACCGTTTATGGCGTATAGAGTTTAGCTCATGGAGACGCTCGAGCTGCCCGGCGGAGCCGGGATCGAGGTGGAGGTGCAGGGCGGGGGGCCGGTCGTGCTGCTGCCGGTGGACCCCCGCCCGGCCGAGGGGGAGCAGGCCGACGCGATGCGGGCGTGGGGCACCGACCCCGAGCTCGGCCGCAGCCTGCTGCGGGGGCTGGCCGACGGGTACCGGGTCGTCGCCTTCGGCTACGAGGCCCACGTGCTGGCCCACCCCCGGCCGGACGCGCTGACGCCGGAGGCGGTGGTGGCCGACCTGCTGACCGTGGCCGACGCGGTGGGTGCCGACCGCTTCGCCCTCTACGGCTACTCGTGGCTGGCCCTGGCCGGCCTGCAGCTCGCCGTCCGCACCGACCGGCTGACCGCCCTGGCGATGGGTGGGTTCCCGCCGCTCGGCGGTCCGTACGCGGAGATGCTCGCGGTGACGGCGGCGACCCACGCGCTGGCCGCCGCGCCCCGGGCGGAGCTGGCGCCCGCCGCCGAGCCGGGGGACTGGTCGACCGCAGAGGTGGGGCTGAGCGAGCCGCAGACCCGCCAGTTCCGCACGCTCTACGAGGCGCTGCAGGGCTTCGACGACCGGGCGGCCCTGCCGCGGGTGCGCTGCCCGCGGCTGGCCTTCGCCGGCACCGCCGACGTCATCGACTACGAGCAGCGCTGGGGCGGGGTGCGGGTGGAAATGGGCCCGCGGCTGGCCGGCTGCGCCGCCGAGCTGACGGCGGCCGGGTGGACCGTCCGCCTGCTCGACGGGCTGGACCACACCGGCGCCATGCAGGCCGGCGCGGTCCTCCCGGTGCTGCGCCCGTGGCTGGACGAGGTGCTGCGGGGCTGACGGTTCGCGCCCGGGCCCCTCGTCCGGCGTCAGGACCAGCCGATGGGGGGCCGGACGGGCAGGCTGGCCGCGGGGGGCGGGGCGGTCACGACGACGGGTCCACCGCAGTTCCAGCACCGGGGGTGGGCGCCGCCGCTGCCCGGTGCGTCCTGTCCGCCGACCTGGCAGGGCGTGCACGTCCAGCTGATCTCGATCCGGGACTCCACGGAGCCGGCTCCTTCGGTCGCCTGCAGGCGCCCCGTCGGGCTGCGGGGAGCTGTCGCCGGGGTTGCATACCCCGGCCGGGCCTCCCGACGCGCGGTCAGTTGCCGCGGAGCAGCTCCTCGAACGACGGGGTGCCGCCGAAGGGGCCCTCGAGCGCGTCGGCCGGGGGTGCGGTCGGCAGGCCGGCGATCAGGTCGGCCAGCTCCCCCGCGGCGCGGCGGACCCGCTCGCCCAGGGCGCGGCTGACGCCGTCGCCGCCGGCCCAGTCCTCGCTCGCGGCGAAGACCGCCGTCGGCGCGACCACCGCGCGCAGGTAGGCGAACAGCGGGCGCATCGCGAACTCCAGCGCCAGCGAGTGGCGGGCGGTGCCTGCGGTGGCGCCCAGCAGCGTCGGCTTCGAGATCAGCGCGTCCTTGTCCAGGACGTCGAAGAACGTCTTGAACAGCCCGCTGTAGGAGGCGGAGAAGATCGGCGTGACGGCGATCAGGCCGTCGGCGCCGGTCACCGTCTCCACCGCCGAGCGCAGGGCGGCGTTCGGGAAGCCGGTCACCAGGTTGTCGGCCAGGTCCCGGGCGTGCTCGCGCAGCTCGACGACCTCCACCGTGGCGGATACGCCGCGCTCGCGCAGCGCCTCCACCGTGGCGGTGGTGAGCCGGTCGGCCAGCAGCCGGGTGGACGACGGGACCGAGAGCCCGGCGCTGACGACGGCGAGCGTGCGGGTCGTCATCGGACCTCCACCTCCTCGGCCTCCTCGCGCACCTGGCCGGTGACGTCGTCGCCGGCGGCGTAGACGGTGGCGTCCTTGGCGCCGCCGGCCGCGGCCACCAGCGAGGCGTGCGTCGGGGCGTCGGGCACGTGCGCCGGCTTGAGCGCGGCGAACTCCTTGCGCAGCACGGGCACGACCTCCTCGCCGAGGATGTCGAGCTGCTCGAGCACCGTCTTCAGCGGCAGGCCGGCGTGGTCGATGAGGAACAGTTGGCGCTGGTAGTCGCCGACGTAGTCGCGGAACCCGAGGGTGCGCTCGATGACCTGCTGCGGGCTGCCGACGGTCAGCGGGGTCTCGCGGCTGAAGTCCTCCAGCGACGGGCCGTGGCCGTAGACCGGCGCGTTGTCGAAGTAGGGCCGGAACTCGTCGACGGCGTCCTGGCTGTTCTTGCGCATGAACACCTGCCCGCCGAGCCCGACGATGGCCTGGTCGGGGCTGCCGTGGCCGTAGTGCTCGAAGCGGCGGCGGTAGAACTCGACCATCCGCTGGGTGTGCTCCGGCGGCCAGAAGATGTGGTTGTGGAAGAAGCCGTCGCCGTAGTACGCCGCCTGCTCGGCGATCTGCGGGCTGCGGATCGACCCGTGCCAGACGAACGGCGGGACGCCGTCGAGCGGCCGCGGCGTGGAGGTGAAGCCCTGCAGCGGCGTGCGGTACTTGCCCGACCAGTCGACGACGTCCTCCCGCCAGAGCCGGCGCAGGAGGGCGTAGTTCTCGACGGCGAGCTCGATGCCGTTGCGGATGTCCTGGCCGAACCACGGGTAGACCGGGCCGGTGTTGCCGCGGCCCATCATCAGGTCGACGCGGCCGTCGGCCAGGTGCTGCAGCATCGCGTAGTCCTCGGCGATCTTCACCGGGTCGTTGGTGGTGATCAGCGTCGTGGCCGTCGACAGCTGCAGGGTCGATGTCTGCGCCGCGATGTGCGCCAGCGTCGTGGTGGGGGAGGACGAGAAGAACGGCGGGTTGTGGTGCTCGCCCAGGGCGAAGACGTCGAGCCCGACCTCCTCGGCCTTCTTCGCGATCGTGAGGACCGCCTTGATCCGCTCCGCCTCGGTGGGGGTGCGCCCGTTGGTCGGGTCGGTCGTGATGTCGCTGACCGAGAAGATGCCGAACTGCATGACCGTCTCCGTTGCTAGTTGAGAGCGCAACTACCTTCGCCCACCAGAACCGCGGCGGCCTCGTGGTCATTCCCGAGTCTGCCGCACCTACCGGCGGCGGCGACCCCAGAGGAAGTAGGCCGCCGGTCCGACGAAGTTGACGGCGATGACCAGGGCCCACACCGCCTTGGGCCCGTTGACCTGCCGGGCGGGCCGCCGGGCGAGATCGGTCCACGCCGTCGCGGCCAGCGACAGCTGCACGGACGCGAGGGTCAGCAGGGCGGCTCGCTGCCGTCCGCTCAGTTCGCTCCAGCGCTCGCGGGCCACGGCTCCTCCTCGGCTCGTCGCTCCCGGACGCGCGCGGTCGCCGCCGCGGTGAGCTCGTCGATGCACGCCGCCATCCCCTCGGCCAGGACTCCGACGTCGTCGACGGCCGCGTCCGCGTCGACCGAGACGGTGAGCGTGCCCGCGTAGGACAGCGCCGCGATCCCGAGCGGCACGCCGCGGACCAGCGGGGCGAGGGGGACCGCCCGCTCCAGGCGGGCACCGGCCAGGGACAGCGGCGTCCCGGGCCCCGGCACGTTCGTCACGAAGAGGTTGACCCGCCGCCCGGCCACCCGGCGCATCCACCGGACGGCGAGGCGGGCCACCGGCACCGGTAGGCGGAGCACGTCCATGACGTGGCCACCACCGGAGGCGAGCCGGCGCTTCAGCACGCGGGTGCGGGCGACCACGGCGGCCAGCCGCCGGAGGTCGTCGGCCTCGCCGACCGGCAGCCCGACGACCAGGATGCCGTTGCGCTGACCGGGCGACCGGGCCCCGACGGGCACCGAAGCCTGCAGCCGCAGTCCGTCGACGCGGTCGCCCCGGGCGAGCAGCAGGCGTCGCAGCCCGGCGGTGACGGCGGTCAGCAGCAGGTCGTTGACCGTCGCGCCGAGCGCGTGCGCCGTCGCCCGCAGCTCGTCCAGCGGCAGGGCGACGACGGCCAGCCGCCGTCCCGGCCCGATCGGCCGGGACAGCGACGTCCGGGGCGCGGCGGTGCGCAGGTCGGCGAGGAGCTGGCGCGTCCGGCGGACCCGGTTCGGTACGACGGACGGCGTGGGTGCGGGCCCGGGGTGCTCCGGCGGGGGCGGGGCGCCCTGCGGCTCGAGGAGCGCGGCGGCCAGGGCCACCCCCCGGAGGCCGTCGGCGAGCGCGTGGTGGACCACGATCAGCACCGCGAACCGGCCGTCGGGCAGGGCGGCGACGTCGGCCCGCCACAGGGGTCGCGACGTGTCCAGCGGGCGCACGAGCCGGGCCGCCGCCCAGTCCAGGGGGTCGCTGCCGGGCGGCAGGGCGTCGCGCGTGACGTGGTCGGCCGGGTCGTCGTCCGGTGCCTCCTGCCACGACGGGCGACCCCCGGCCCGGGTGATCCGCCGGCGCAGTGCCGGGAGGGCGTGCGCCCGCCGGGCCAGCTCGGCGGCGATCGCGACGGTGTCGACGCCGCCGTCGGAGGCCCGGAAGGGGCCGGCCGAGAAGAACGCGAGCAGCGCGATCTGGAACGGCGCGACCGGCTCGTCGACCCAGAGGTTCACGAGCTCGCCGGGGGTCAGCGGCTCCATGCGCCGACGGTGCCCGAGCCCTCGTCGCGGTCAGAGGGTCGTCCGACCTGCCGCCGGCAGCGAAGGTCCTCGTGACCTGATCGTGACCCTGTGGCCCCGTCCCGAGCACACAGCGTCACAGGCCCGGCACCGGGCGAGCAGCTACGCCGGGACGCGTCCCGACACGCTCGGGACGTCGCGCGGGTGACCCGGCGTGTCTGCCACTGTCGGCTGCGAGATCACGGGCCGGACCCCAGGAGGCGGTTGCCGCATGTTCCGACGCACCGAGGTGACCGGCGGCTCCGGCCGCCAGCCGGAGGGCGTGAGCCCGTCGGGTCCGACGCCCGCCGGGAACTTCGTGGTCGACCAGCAGTGGCCGAACCTGTCCGGTGACCTCAACGCGCTGCTGACCACCGCCCCGGTGTTCCGCTCGTCGGTGCGCGGCTACGACCGGCTGCAGGTCGACAACTACGTGGCGTGGGCCGAGGCGGAGCTGCGGGCCGCGCGCCGCGAGACCGACGACCTCGTGGAGCGCTACGGCCGGGCCTCCGCCGAGCTGGAGATCTCCCGGCGGCTGCTCGCCCGGTCTCCCGAGGGCCAGGAGATGTCGGCGATCTCCGAGCGCATGGGCCGGATGCTGCAGATGGCCGCCGACGAGGGCGCCGAGATCACCGCGTCCGCCCAGGAGGAGGCGGAGCAGATCCTCACCGAGGCGCGGATCGAGGCCGACGCCCGCCTGCGCAAGGCGCACGAGATCAAGCAGATGGCCGTCGAGGCCGGCGACCGCATGCGCGAGGAGGCCCGGCTGGTCCGCGCCGAGGCGACCGCGACGCTCGAGCGGGCACGGGCGGAGGCGGCGCAGATCCTGCGCGACGCCGAGGAGGAGCGCGACCGGCTGGCCCGGGAGGCGCAGGAGTCGCGCTCGCGGGCGGAGGCCGAGCTGGCCAAGTGGCTGGCCGACACCCGCGCCGCCGCCCGGCGGGAGCAGGAGGAGGCCGCCGCGGCCGCCGAGGCGATGGTGGCAGAGGCCCGCGGCGAGGTCGAGGAGCTCGACCGCCGCCGGGCGCGGGCCACCGAGTCGCTGCTGCGGCTCAACGAGCAGATCGGCGTGGCGCTGGAGACCGTGGCCGGCGTGAGCGACCTGGCCGCGGTGATCGGGCCGGGGCGGCCCGCGCCCGTCTGATCCGCGTCACCGCCAGGTCGTTCCTCCGCGTCCGTCGGACGCCGGCCGGGGGCCCGGCTCGGGTGCGGGTCCCGGTTCCGCCGGGGGCACCGGCGGCGGCGCGGTCGGCGCGCCGCGCGTGCTGCCCTCGACGACCGTGCACCGCGGCCGGTGCGCAGCCGGCTCGGCGGGTGCGGCGCGGCCGACCCGCAGCAGCATCTGGGGGACGGCCGGGGCGGTCAGCCTCCGCAGCCGGTCGCGGACGGCGGGCACCTCCA
Organism: Geodermatophilus sp. SYSU D00691; assembly: GCF_054050275.1. NCBI lineage: Bacteria > Bacillati > Actinomycetota > Actinomycetes > Geodermatophilales > Geodermatophilaceae > Geodermatophilus > Geodermatophilus sp. SYSU D00691. The sequence goes on along the minus strand of NZ_JBJGYZ010000005.1, from coordinate 188,241 downwards.
GCGCCTGGGTGAGCGGCCCGGCCACCCAGTCCCGCCGGGTCAGCTCGAGCAGCAGCCGCTGCAGCGCCTCACCGGCGCGCAACCAGTCCAGCCGGTGGTCGGTCGGCGTCGCCAGCAGCAGCAGGCTCTGCTCGGTCCCCGAGCCGGTCCGCCGGGGGAGCCCACCGGTGCCGTGGACGTCGAAGTCCCGGACCGGGACGGCGTCGGGGCGCGGGCCCGCCGTCCGGGGCACCGCGCCGGGGGTGATCCCGTCGCCCTCCGCCGGCGGCCGGCCGATCCAGCCGGCGAGCTCCTCCCGGTACGCCGGGTCGGCGTTCTGCAGGCGGTCGGCCTCCTGCGTGAGCTCGGCGACGAGAGCGCGCGCCGACTCGGTCAGCACGGGGACGAGCAGGGTGTGCTCGGCGGCCACCGCGTCGGCCAGCGCGTCGGTGAGCTCGTGGGTCAGGTGCTCGGGCCCGAACGGCCGCCGGTTCGTGTGCCGCCGGCGGACCGAGCGGTCCAGCCGGGCCAGCGCCGGGTCGGGCCCGCCGGCCACCGGGCGGACCACGGCCACCAGCTCCGGGTCGCCGCCGGCCGCCGCGAGCCGGTCCACGGTGACGGCGAACCCGGACGCCGCCAGCGACGCGCGCACGTTCAGCAGCGCCGCGCCGCAGCTCAGCAGCAGCTCGCGGCCGTCGGGGTCGAGGACGGCGAGCTGGCGGGACGGATCGGCGTGCAGCTCGAGCCGGTGCGGTCCCACGACGAACCGCCACGGTTGCGTGTTGTGCACCGACGGGGCGAGCCGGCCCTGGTCGACCGCGTCCTCGACGGCGCGCGACCACGCGTCCGACCGGGAGGGAGCGGGGGAGCGGACCACGACGGTCGTCCGGCGGTCTCAGGCGTGCCCGGCGGGCACGCGCTGGGCGACGGACGCGGCGTACTCGCCGAGCGCCCAGGTGATGACGATCGCCGCCACGAACAGCGCCAGCAGCACCTCGCTGGTGCCGACCGCGAGCGCGAGGATGCCGAGGGCGAGGGCGACGCCCCCGCTCACCAGTGCGGCGCGGTGCGGCCCGTCGGCGCGGAAGGTGCCACGGCCGGCGACCAGCGCCGCGGCGGTCCCCAGGATCAGGCCGACCGTGGCCATGCCCCGCGGGTCCTGGATGAACGGCATCTCACCGGCGACCAGGTAGCCGATGTAGGGCACGACGACCGCCGCGACCAGCACGGTGGCGGCGATGTTCTTGGGGCCCACGTGCACTGTCCTCACCTCGCAGGGGAGTGTCGGATGGATCGCCGTCAGCCTCGCCGGGCCCGTCCGCGCGGCACCGGTGGAGGACGTCCCGGGCCGGGGTGCCCTAGGTCCCCGGCGACCGGCCCCTCAGGCCCGGCCGTCGCGCCGCCGGGACAGCGGCACGCGCAGGCTGCCGCGGGCACCGAGCCGGTGCTCGCCGTCGCGGACCCGGACGGGCAGCTCCGAGGCCGGACCGCGGCTCGCGCGCCGGGTCGAGACCCTCGTAGCGCAGCAGCCACCCGGTCGCCGGTGGGCTCCGGCCGCACCGGCCCGGGCGACCGCCTCGCGCAGCCACCCGGCGACCTCGTCGTCGACCTCCCGCGGGTCGTGGACCTCGAGGTGGTGGACCCAGGGCCGCGGCGACGGGTGCGCGACCTCCCTCCACCGCGGCGACCGGTCACGCCGGCTGAGTGCGTGCGAGAGGACCACCTCCGCCCCGGACCTTCGCCCTGCCGGACCGGCGTCGTCGGGCCATCACCCCGCCGGGCACGTGAACCCTGGCCGATCTCACATCACGAGCTGGGCGCTCTCACCGCTGACCTGCTCGAGGTCCTCGGTCGCGGCCTGCAGGAGTCGGTGGCCGAGGTCGGACAGCGCCCGGGCGACGGCGATCTCGTCGCCGATCTCGGGGACGTCCCGGTCGGCGGGGTTGAGCCGGGCGAACCCGACGCCGGCCAGCTGCTCGGTGTCGCGGGTCTGCAGGTGGGCGACCGCCCGCGTGCGACCGTCGTGCTCACCGATGTCGATGCGCACCGTCCAGGTCTTCGCCGCGTCCACGTCGGCCTCCTCGTGCTGGTGGTGGGTGGTACCGACTGTGCGGCGACGCGGGGACCGGCGACGCGGCCGGAAGGCCGCACCGCCGGGGACCTCCGGCCCCTGCGCCCGGTCCCGCCGGCGGACGACGGTGGGCGGGTGAGCGAGCAGAGGGCAGCCGCCGGCGCGCCGCGGGTGCTGGTGGCCGTCGCGAGCCGGCACGGCGCCACGGCCGAGCTGGCGCGGACCGTCGCGGAGGGCATCGGCGGGGCCCTGCCCGCCGCGGAGGTGGACGTGCGCCGCTGCGCGGAGGTCGACGGCGTCCGGGACGCCGACGGCGTGGTGATCGGCAGCGCCGTCTACTTCGGACACTGGCTCGAGGAGGGCCGCGACCTCCTGCTGCGCTGCGCGATCGACCTGTGGGACCGGCCGGTGTGGCTGTTCTCCAGCGGACCGGTCGGCGATCCGCCGCGCCCACCGGAGACGCTGCTCGACGTCGAGGAGGAGCTGCGGCTGAGCCGGGCGCAGGAGCACCGGGTCTTCCCCGGACGCCTGGAACGCGCCCGCCTGGAGTTCCCCGAGCGCGCCCTGGTCGCCGCGCTGCACGCCCCCGAGGGCGATTTCCGCGACCCGGACGCGGCCCGTGCGTGGGGCGCCGGGATCGGTCGCGCGCTCGAGGCCTCGATCGGGTCGACCGCGCCGGCATGACCACGACGGCGGCTCCCCGGTCGCGGTCGCCGCGAGGCGACCGCGTGCTGCTGAGCAACGGCGCCCCGGCTCTGGTCCGCCCGCTGGACACGGCGGACGCCGCCGAGCTGCTCGCGCTGCACGAGTCGCTGCCCGACCGGGACCGCTACCTGCGCTTCAGCACCCTGCACCCGGCCGACCTGACCGGCTACCTCGCCCGCACCCTGGCCGCGGACAGCGGTGTGCTCACGCTGGGCGCGGTCGTCCACGGGCGGCTGGTCGGGTGCGCCCAGGCGCTGCCGATGGGCCCCGACGTCGCGGAGGCCGCCCTCGTCGTGGCCCACGAGTGGCGCGACCACGGGGTGGCCACCGCGCTGCTCGAGGAGCTCGCCGGGGCCTGCGTCCGCCACGGCATCCGCCGGCTGGTCGCGGACGTCCTCGCGGAGAACGGCCGCATGATCCGCGTGCTGCACGACCTGGGGCTGCCCCTCGCGGTCACCCGGCAGGGGCGGTCGGTCCGGATCGAGGTCGGGCTCGACGACGTGGGGCGGTACTCCTCCGCCGCGGAGGGGCGGCACCGCACGGCCGCGGCGGCGTCGCTCCGCGCCGTCCTGCAGCCGGGGACGGTCGCCGTCGTGGGGGCGGGGTCCGGCGAGCACTCGATCGGCCGTGCCGTGCTGCGCAAGCTCCGCGACGCCGGCTTCCCGGGGGCCGTGCTCGCGGTCAACCCGCACGCCGACCGGGTCGAGGGGGCGCACTGCTGGCCCTCGGTCACCGCGCTGCCCGGCTCGGTCGACCTGGCCGTCGTGGCCGTCCCGGCGGCCGCCGTCCCCGGTGTCGTGCGCGAGTGCGGCGAGCACGGCGTGCGTGCGGTCGTGCTGCTCACGTCCGGGGTGCCCGGGGAGGTCGTCGGGATCGCCGAGCGGTACGGCATGCGGCTCGTCGGCCCGAACACCGTCGGCGTCGTCGGGCCGGGGGAGCGGGGCCGGCTGGACACCACGTTCACGCCGGAGACCGCCGCTCCCGGTGACGTCGGCCTGGTCACCCAGTCCGGCGGCATCGCGATCGCGACCGTGTCGGCGTGGCAGCGGCTGGGCCTGGGCCTGTCGGCGATGGTCGCGATCGGCGACGCCGTCGACGTGGGGACCCGCGACGTGCTCGCCTGGTTCGACGAGGACCCGGGCACCGCGCTGACCGTCGTGTACGCCGAGTCCGAGCCCGACCTGCGCGGCCTGGTCCCGACGGCGGCGCACCTGGCCGGACGCATGCCGGTGCTCGCGCTCGAGGTGGGGACCTCGGTGGCCGGGCAGCGGGCCGCCGCGTCGCACACGGCGCGCTCGGCCACGCCGCACGCGCTGCGGGAGGCGGTCTACGCCGCCGCCGGGATCCAGACCGTGGAGGACCTCACCGACCTGGCGGCCGCGGTGGCGCTGCTGCGCGGCCAGCCGCTGCCCAGCGCCCCGTCGGTGGCCGTGCTCACCAACGTCGGCGGGGGCGGGGTCCTCGCCGCCGATGCGTGCGTCGCCGCCGGGCTGCGGGTGGATCCGCTGCCGGCCGACGTGCAGGAGCGGCTGCGGGCGGTGCTGCCACCCCTCGCGGCGACCGCCAACCCGGTCGACACCAGCGCCGCCGTGCACGCGCCGGCGTTCGCCGCGGCGCTGTCGGTCCTGCTCGACAGCCCCGCCGTCGGCGCCGTCGTCACGGTGACCGCGCCGACCGCGGTGAGCGACCCCGCTCCGGGGGTGGTCGCCGGCGCGGCGGCGGCGGCCGCGGCGGGCCGCCCGACCCCGGTCGTCGACGTGCGCCTCACCCGGCCGACCACGCTGGAGCGGATCGAGCTGCCGGGTGCTCCGGCGGGCCGGTTCCTCGTGTCGGTGGACGACCCGGGAGCGGCCGCGCGGGCGCTGGCGGTCGCGATGCGACGCAGGCAGTGGCTGGCCCGCCCGCGGGAGGTCGCGCCCGCGCCCTCCGGCGTCGACCTCCGGGCGGCCCGGGCGGTGGTCACGGCCGTCCTGGCGCGCGCACCCGAGGGGGAGTGGCTGCTGCCGCCCGAGGTGTCCGCGCTGTGCCGTGCGGCCGGGGTGCGCAGCGTGCCGGCGTCGTGGGTCCGCACGGCGGCCGAGGCCCGCACCGCGGCCCGGGAGCACCGCGGCCCCGTCGTGGTGAAGGGCCACGTCGACGGCGTCGTGCACAAGGGCGACGCGGGCTACCTGCGGCTCCCGGTGGCCGACGCCGAGGAGGCGGCCGCCGTGGTCGCGGAGTTCCGGTCCCGGGCCGGGGACGCCTGGCGCGGCGCGGTCGTGCAGCCCCTGGTGCCGGGCGGCGACGAGCTGCTGGTCGGGGCCGTCCGCGACCCGTCGGCCGGGCCGGTCGTCGTCCTCGGCCCCGGTGGCCGTGCGACCGACGCGCTCGGCCACCGGGTGCACCGGCTGGCGCCCGTGGGGGAGGGCGCGGTCGAGGAGATGATCGACGGGACGGGGCTGTTCGCCACCGCGCACGGTGCCCGGCTGGACCGGCTCGGGGTCGCCGACTGCGTGCGGCGGGTGGGGTGGCTCGCCGACGTCCTGCCCGAGGTGCTCGAGATCGACGTGAACCCGCTGCTGGTCAGCGCGGCGCGCGCTGCCGCGCTCGACGTGCGGGTCCGGGTGGCACCGGGCTAGCCGGAGGTCACCGGCGCCGCCCGGCGGACCAGCTCGGCGGCCCAGGCGCGTGCCCGCTCCCGTTCGCCGTCCTTCAGCGGACCCTCGCCGTCGTCCTGGACGAGGAAGCCCTCGGGCTCGGCGACGACCTCGTAGCCGTGCCGGCGGAGGCGGTGCGCGATGCCGCCCGCCGCGCCGCCGGCGAGCCGCGCCCCGATCCGGGTGTCGAAGGCCGCCGCCGGCCGGTGCCCCTGGGCGTGGGGGAGTCCGTGGAACCAGTCCCGCACCCCGGGCCCCTCGGCTCCCGGTTCGAGCTCGTGCGCCTCGGCGGGCGGCTTCCTGGCCTCGCTGCTGACGCCCATGTGCCGGCTCATCCCGGTGGTCATGCCGCGCATGTGGGTCGGCCCGCCGACGATCAGCAGGTCGGCGGCCGCCACCCGCCCGTGCTCGGCCTCGGCGACCCGGACCAGGTCGACCGTGGCGTCGGGACGCGCGTCGGTGACGCCGCCCGCGATCGCCTCGGCGACCTCACGGGTGTTGCCGTAGAGGCTCTCGTACACCACTGCCACGCGCATGGGGATCCCTCCTCCGATAGCGGTCGTGGCTCCGACCCTGGAACCGGCCGAGCGCAGCGGACAGGGGCGAACGGCGGGGGTGGGGGGAGCGGTTGGCCCTGGCCCGGCCGGGCCGTTCCCTGGTGACCTGGACGCCACCAGCCCGGGAGGGGGACGCCGTGGGGCCGATCGTCGCGACCAGGCACGGGCGGGTGCGGGGCACCAGCAGGGACGGCGTGGGGACCTTCCTCGGCGTCCCCTACGCGGCTCCGCCCGTCGGGCACCGCCGGCTGCGCCCGCCGCAGCCGGTGGAGCCGTGGACCGGCGTGCGGGACGCCACGGTCCTCGGGCCGGAGCCGCCCCAGCCGCGCTTCCCCCGCGACGACCCGACGGGTCTGCTCTTCGACCCCGCCGAGATGGGCGACGACTGCCTGAACCTGAACGTCTGGACCCCGGTCCTCGGTGCGGGCGGGCTGCCGGTGATGGTGTTCAGCCCCGGCGGGTCGTTCCACTTCTCCTCGGGCGGCAGCTACGACGGCAGCCGCTTCGCCCGTGACGGCGTGGTCTGCGTGACGTTCAACTGGCGGACGGGCGCGGACGGGTTCCTCTACCTGGGCGACGGCGACGACGGTGCGAACCTCGGGCTGCTCGACCACGTCGCGGCGCTCTCCTGGGTGCAGGAGAACATCGAGGCCTTCGGGGGCGATCCCGGTCGGGTGACCCTCTTCGGCGAATCGGCCGGGGCCATGTGCATCGGCGACCTGCTCGCGATGCCCCGCGCCCGGGGCCTGTTCCGTCGCGCGATCCTGCAGAGCGGCGCGGCGCACCACGTCGTCCCGGCCGTCGACGCCGCGCGCATCGGTGCCCACCTGGCCGCGGTGCTCGGCGTCCCGGCCACTCGCGACGCGCTCGCCCAGGTGCCGGTGGAGCGGCTGCTGGCCGCGCAGGGCGAGATCGACGCCGAGGTGGTGTCCGATCCGGACCCCGCCCGCTGGGGCAGCGAGGTCATCGCCGGCCTGATGCCGTTCCACCCGGTGGTCGACGGCGACGTCGTCCCGGAGCCGCCGATCGACCGGATCGCCGCCGGCGCGGGCGGGGACGTCGACGTCCTGGTCGGGACGAACACCGACGACTGGCGCATCTCACCGGTCCTCGGCGGCTTCCTCGACCAGATCACCGACGAGGTGCTCTGCGGACCGGTGGAGCGGTACGGCTCCTGGAGCATCGCCGCCTACGGGGTGAAGGCGGAGGCGGTGCTGCCGCACTACCGGGCCAACCGGTTCGGTCCGGCGCCGGGGGACGTGCTCGGCGCGGTGATGACCGACTGGTGGGTCCGCGTGCCGGCCCTGCGGCTGGCGGATGCGCATGCGACCGCACCGGGGCGCACCTACGCGTACGAGTTCGCCTGGCCCTCACCGATCATGGGGGGACGGCTCGGCGCCTGCCATGCGCTGGAGCTCCCCTTCGTCTTCGACACCCTCGACCTGCGGACGCGGCAGATGATGGGTGGGGCCCTGGGGGACGACCCGCCCCAAGAGCTCGCCGACTCCGTGCACCGGAAGTGGATCGACTTCGCGACCGGGGGCGATCCGGGCTGGCCGCGGTACCGCCTCGACCGCCGTGCCGTGATGCGCTTCGACACCACCTCGACGGTGGTCGACGACCCCTACGCCGCCGAGCGCGCCCTCTGGGCCGGCGTGCGCTGATGCCGCCGCGTCGGACATCCGCGCGTCGCGGGGGTCAGACGGCGGCGGGCTCGGCGTGCAGGCCGGCGGCGGCCGCGCCCGACTCGGCGTCGTCGTAGCCGCCGTCGACCAGCACCGGGCGCCGCCCGGTGCGGGCGAGCAGCGAGGCGGCGATCGAGGCGCGGTAGCCCGACCCGCAGTACACCCACACCTCGCCGTCCGGGACCTCGTCGATCCGGTCCACCAGTTCGTGGATCGGGATGTGCAGCGACCCGCGCACACCCCCGCCGGCGCGCTCGTCGGAGCGCCGGGCGTCGAGCACGACCAGCTCGCCGTCGACGGCCATCGCGGCGGCCAGGCCGGCGAAGTCGGTCACCGGGTAGGACTCCAGCGCCCGCCCGGCGGCGAGCTGCTCCGGCGTGCCGATCGCGGCGCCGGCGAGCCGGTCGATGCCGATGCGCACCAGCTCCCGGCGGGCCTCGGCGACCTGGTCGGGCGTCCCGCCGATCAGGGTCAGCGGTGCCCCCCACGGCACCAGCCACCCGATGTAGGTGAGGAAGTTGGTGGACAGCTCGAAGTTCAGCGCCCCGGGCAGGTGGCCGGCGGCGAACGCCGTGCGCGTGCGCAGGTCGACCACCCACTCCCCGGCGGCGAGGCGTTCGGCGAGCTCCCGCGGATCGACCTCCCGCGGCGCGGAGAGATCGACCGGGTCGGGGCCGGCCGCGTTGGCCGGGCCCATGTGCGCGTACCAGGCGGGGATCGCGGTGAGCCCGGCGATGAGCTGGTCGACGAAGCTCTGCTCGTCCTGGGTCAGCGCCGGGTTCACTGCCGCCTGCTCGCCGACGGTGGAGGAGGTGCCGCTGGTCGGGGTGGCCGAGCAGAAGCTGCCGAAGCCGTGCGTGGGGAACACCGGGGTGCCCGCGGGGAGCTCGTCGGCCAGCCGGCGCACCGAGCGGTACTGGGCGTGGGTGAGCTCCTGCGTGTGCTCCGGCCCGACCAGATCGGTGCGGCCGGTGGCGCCGAAGAGCATCGAGCCGCCGGTGAAGACCGCCTGGACCGCGCCGCCGGTGTCGGTGAGCACGTAGCTGACGTGGTGGTGCGTGTGCCCGGGGGTGTGCAGCACGCGGAACCGCATGGGCCCGGCTTCGAGGACGTCGCCGTCCGCGGCCGGCACCCGCTCGTAGGCCACCCGGTCACCGGCCGGGACGGCGTAGTCGGCGCCGGTCGTGCGGGCGAGCTCGAGCCCCCCGGTCACGTAGTCGTTGTGCAGGTGCGTCTCCAGCACGAGCACGATCCGGGCGCCGCGCGCCGCGGCCAGGTCGAGCACCCGGTCGATGTCGCGCTGGGGGTCGAGCACGACGGCGACGCCGTCGGCGGAGACGAGGTAGCTCCGGTCGCCCAGGCTGCTGGTCTCGATGACGTCGATCTCCACGGTCACTCCTCCGTACGGTGTGCCGGGTAGGCGTAGGTGGCGCCGAGCGGTGGCTCAGTCGGTCAGGGGGCCGGGGCGCCGACGGGTTCGGCGGGGGCGTCAGGCCAGGGAGAGGAAGAGGCGTTCGAGCTCGCGCAGGTCCAACTCGCGCGCCTCGCGGTCCGCGGCGGTCGAGCAGTGGCGCATCCCGGTCGAGATGACGGCGAACCCGGCCCTGCTCAGTGCCTTCGACGCCGCGGCCAGCTGGGTGACGACGGCGGAGCAGTCCCGGCCGTCCTCGATCATCTTCACGATTCCGCCGATCTGGCCCTCGACGCGGCGCAACCGCTTCACGACGTCGGCCAGCTCGCCCTGCGGGATGTCCATGCCCCCACGGTAGATACCCCCGGGGGTATCTCGCAACGGTCGCTCCGTCCCTCCGGGCGGTGACCGACGGTCCACGGCGCCGGGCCGTTCCGGGCGTAGCCGCCGGAGGACCCGGCACGGGTCGTCCTGGGGTCGCCGCCGACGACCGAGGACCGGGCCTACCCGTGCCGTGACACCGGCACTACCGTCGCTGTGCGCAACCATCGCCGCCCGCGCGGGCGGCGGTACCGGGTGCCGAGGGCGCCCGACCCCCTCGGGGGCGGCCTGCGACGGAGGTGACGCGACGGTGGGGGATCCGGAGCCGGTCACCGGCGCTGCTCCGGCCGCGGGCGGAGGGATCCCCTGGGTGCGGGCATCGGCGGCGGTCCTCCGGCGGCAGCTGACGGCGGAGCGGCCGGACGCCGCGGAAGCGCTGCGGTGGGTCGCCCGGTCCGCCCTCGAGCTGGTGCGAGCGGACGTGGTGGCCGTGCTGCAGAGGCCGGAGGGGACCCTCGAGCCGCGCGTGGAGGCCGCCGTCGGACACGGCGGGCCGACGCCGGGCGGTTGGCCACCGGACGGGCTGGGGTCGGTGCTCGGCGTGCCCCTCCCGGGGCAGGCCGCCGGCGGGGAGCTGGTCCTCGGCCGCTTCCGGGGACGACCGGACTTCACCGAGGAGGAGCGCGAGCTGGCCGCCGACCTGGCGGTGCACGCCGCGGTGGCGCTCGCGCTGGCCACGTCGCAGTACGAGCAGCAGCAGGCGGCGGTGCTGGCCGACCGCTCCCGCATCGCCACCGAGCTCCACGACGACGTCCTGCGGCGGTTGTTCGCCATCGGGATGACTCTGCACTCCGTGGCCGCCGGCCTCGTCCCCGGCGCCGCCGCCGGGCGGGTGCGGGACACCGCGGCCGAACGCCTGCAGGCGGCCGTCGTCGATCTGGACCGGACGATCAACCACGTCCAGCGCACGGTGTTCGCGCTGCAGGACGAGGTGCCCGGCGAGTCGCCCCGCGTCGGGGCGCGGCTGATCGACGCCATCGCGGAAGTGTCCGGAGCACTCGGCTTCGAGCCGGTCACCCAGGTGACCGGCTCGCTGGACGAGCTCCCACCCGACGTGCTCACCGACCTGCGCGTCGTCGTCCGCGAGGCACTGGCCAACATCGCCCGGCACGCCCGTGCCCGCGCCGCCGAGGTCGCCGTCACCGCCACCGGCGGGACGGTGACCGTGGCGGTCACCGACGACGGCGTCGGCCTCGTCGACGTGCCGGACGGCGGTGGGCTGGCGGACCTGCGCAGGCGCGCGCGCTGGCACGGCGGCCACATGACGGTGGAGCCGGTCCCCTCCGGTGGGACGTGCCTGACCTGGGCCGTGCCCGTGGAGAGGAGCTAGGCCGGCGGACCGCCGTGCGGGGGCGGGCCGAGCGCGGACCGAGGGGCCGGGCCGACGGGACGTCCTGCCCTGGGTCCTCCCCGCGACGGCCCGGAGGCTGGGACCGTGACCGACAGCGCGCTCCCGACGCTGGCCGACGTCCGACGGCCCGGCGGCCTCGACCGGCGCCGGCTGTGGCGCCGCTGGCTGGTCGCCGTGTTCCTCGGCGAGACGCTCGGGTTCCTGGTGCCGGTCCTGGCGGTCGTCGTGGGGGCCGACGGCTGGCCCGACGGTGCGCGGCTCGTGGCGCTCGCGGTGGCCGGCGCCGGCGAGGGCGCGGTGCTCGGCGTGGCCCAGGCCCGGGTGTTGACGCGCGTCGTACCCGGCTTCCGGCCGGGCGCCTGGACGGCCCGTACCGCCGTCGCGGCCGCGCTCGCATGGGTGCTGGGCATGGCGCCCAGCACGCTGGGCGGGATCTGGGCGGACTGGCCGCTCGCGCTGCAGGTGGCGCTCGCGGTGCCCGCCGCCGCCGTCCTGCTGCTCTGCATCGGTGTCGCCCAGTGGACGGTCCTGCGCCCGCTCGTCCCGCACGCCGGGCGCTGGATCGGGTGGACCGCGCTGGCCTGGCTGGCCGGCCTCGCGGTGTTCATGCTCGTCGCCACACCGCTGTGGCAGCCCGGGCAACCGGTCGGCCTCACCGCTGCCGTCGGGGCGCTGGCCGGTGGGCTGATGGCCCTCGCGATGGCCGCCGTCACCGGGTGGGGCCTGGTGCGGCTGCTGGCTGCCGCCCGGCCGTCCGCCGACGGGTCCGGGAGGCGGAGCGGGACGTTCGTAGCCGACGGCGGGAACAGGACCTTGGACCCTGAGCCGATCCGGCCACCCAGCACCTAGCCTCTGCAGATCATGAGTGCGGACAACGGGGCTCCTCCGGTGCGGGTCTTCCTGCTCGACGACCACGAGATCGTCCGGCGCGGGGTCGCCGACGTCCTCGAGACCGATCCCGGCATCACGGTGATCGGCGAGGCGAAGAACGCCGCCGAGGCGCTCGCCCGGGTGCCGGCGCTGCGGCCGGACGTCGCCGTCCTGGACGTGCGGCTGCCCGACGGCGACGGCGTGTCGGTCTGCCGCGACCTCCGCTCGCGCATGCCCGAGCTCAGGGTGATCATGCTGACGAGCTACAGCGACGACGAGGCGCTGTTCGAGGCGATCATGGCCGGCGCGTCGGGCTACCTGCTCAAGCAGATCCTCGGGCAGGACCTCGTGACGGCCGTGCGGACGGTCGCCGCGGGCGGGTCCCTGCTCGACCCCACGGCCACCACCGCGGTGCTCGAGCGGATGCGGCGGGCCGCCGAGCCGGCCGGTCCGCTGGCCAAGCTCAGCGAGCAGGAACGCACGGTGCTGGAGCTGATCGGCGAGGGGCTGACCAACCGGCAGATCGGCGAGCGGATGTTCCTGGCCGAGAAGACCGTGAAGAACTACGTGTCCCACCTGCTGGCCAAGCTGGGGCTGGAGCGGCGGACGCAGGCCGCCGTTCTCGCGACGGAGCTGCGCAACTCCCCGCGCTGAGGGTCAGCGCAGCGGCGCCGCCCAGCGCAGCCGGGTGCCGCCGTCGGGCAGCGGCTCGACCGCGGCCTCACCACCGTGGCGCTGCGCCCGCTGCTCGAGGTTGCGCAGGCCGCTGCGGGCGGCTCCCGGGTCGATGCCGCGCCCGTCGTCGACCACCTCGAGCACGACCCGGTCGGAGACGTCGACGGTCACCGTGACGTGCCGGCCGCCGGAGTGCCGGGCGGCGTTGCTCACGGCCTCGCGGACGACCGCCTCGACGTCGGCGGCCAGGTCGCCGCTGACCAGGCTGTCGACCGCCCCGGACATCCGCACGGTCGGCTCGAGGGCGCCGGCGGTCTCGGTGACGATGTCCAGCAGCCGCCGGCGCAGGCTGTCGCCGGCGTCGACCGCGTCGGTCGTGTGGAGGTCGAAGATCGTCGTCCGGATGTCGCGGACGGTGTCGTCGAGCTGACCGACGACCGAGTGGATCCGGTTGCGGGCCACGGCGTCCCCGATGCGCGGCAGCACAGACTGCAGCGCCAGCCCGGCGGCGAACACGCGCTGGATGACGTGGTCGTGGAGGTCGCGGGCGATGCGGTCGCGGTCCTCGTACACGTCGATCTGCCGGGCGAGGCGCTGCCGCGCCGCCATGTCGAGAGCGGCCGTGGCCTGGTCGGCGAAGGCGGTCATGAGCGGCGCGAGGGAGGCGTCGAACGCGTCGGACCCGGCCGTGCGGGCGGCGATCACCACCGCGTTCCCGGCGTGGCTGCCGCGCAGCGGGAGAGCCAGGCAGGGACCCCAGTCGACGTGCGGGTTGCGGTTGTCGTAGGCCATGCCGGACAGGTCGAGCGTGACCACCGCCCCGCCTTCCTCGACGGCCTCCAGCACGGGGCTCTCCTCGCGGGAGAGGCGCTCGTGGGTGAGGTCGCGCAGACCCTCGCCGTGCTGCGCCGCGATGGTGTAGACACCCGTCTCCGGATCGGGTCCGGTCAGCAGCCAGGTGGCGTGGGCCCGGGTCAGGTCGGCGACCCGCTCGGCGATGAGCCCCAGGGCCGCCTCCGGCGAGGGTGCCTCCAGCAGGGCGGCCCGGACGTCGGAGACGGCGGCCAGCCACCGCCGGCGCTGCTCGCTCTCCTCGTAGAGGTGCGCGTTGTCGATCGCGATGCCGGCGGCTCCCGCCAGCGCGGTGAGGACCGCCTCGTCCTCGGCGGTGAACTCCCCGTGCCGCTTCTCGGTCATGTAGAGGTTGCCGAAGACCTCGCCGCGGACCAGCACCGGCACCCCGAGGAAGCTCTTCATCGGCGGGTGGTGCGGGGGGAAGCCGACCGAGCTGGGGTGCTGGCCGAGGTCGGGGATGCGCAGGGGGTAGGGCTCGGTGATCAGCTGGCCGAGCACGCCCTTCCCCTCCGGCAGGTGCCCCATCTGCGCGGCGAGCTCGTCGCCCACCCCCACGTGGATGAACGCGGCCAGGCCGTCCCCGCCCTGGCGCAGCACGCCGAGGGCGCCGTACTGCGCGTCGACGAGGTCGCAGGCGCTCTCCACGATCCGCCGGAGGGTGCTGGGCAGGTCGAGGCCCGTGGACACGCTCAGGAAGGCGTCCAGAAGGTTCTGCACCCTGCTCTGCGCGCGGGCGACCGAGTCCAGCCGCTCCTGGACCTCGGCGATGAGCTCGGTGAGGCGCATCGCGGACAACGGGGAGCCGTCGCCGCTCCCGTGTCGCCGATCGGGGCTCGGCATGGCTGGTGCACCTCCCACCACCACCGTGCCACGGGCGGCAGGGAAGGGAAAGGCGGGGTTGCGGGGCCTCCGGACCGGATCCGTCACGAATCGGTCGCGAGTGCGGGCACCGCGGTCCGCCATCCCTGCACGACGCCCAGCAGCACGGTGACGAGGCAGACGTCCCGCGTCGTCCCGCGCGGCAGATCTGCCGCCGGCAGGATCCGCGACGGGCCGACGACCGACACCGTCCACCCGGTGCGCTCGGCCGGGTCGTACGCGTCGGCCTCGAACGCCACGATCGCGCCCCGGACCGAGTCGAGCAGGGGACTCCCGAGCCGGACGGGGATCACGACGTCGTCCTCCCTCAGCGTGAAGGAGACGGGCCGGACCACCGGGAGGGCCGACCGGGTGTAGGCCAGCCTGCCGATGCCGGCGGTGCCCAGCAGGCGCAGGCACTCGTCGTACCCCAGCGCCTGGTGCACCCGGTCCTCGTCCGTCGTCGGCACTCCGCCGTCCTCTCCCCGACCCGCGCGGGCGCAGAGCCTGGTGGATGCTGGCCCGGACGAGCACCAGGAACTCTCGGCCGCGGTCGGCAGTTCCGGTCAGGGACGGACGTCCCGGACCTGCCTGCCTTGGTCACTGCCGGGGGTGCGGACCGGGCGGGCAGCGTGGGAGACCCGCAGAGCGAGGAGGAAGAGTGACCGAGGTGAGCGAGGCCGTGACGATCGACGGCGGCGTGCTCGTGGGGCACGACGGGTCGGAGTGCGCGCAGGGGGCGCTGCGCTGGGCCGCGGGCCTGGCCGGCCGCGCGAACCTGGTGCTGCACGTGCTGCGAGCGTGGCAGTTGACCACCGCTCCGCGGCCGAAGACGTGGGCGCCCGGCTACGTCCCCCCGCTCAGCGACTACGAGCAGGCGGTGCTCGACGACCTCGACGGCTGCGTGCGCGCGGCCCACCTCGATCCGTCGGTGCAGGTGCGCACGCACGTGGTGCACCGGCCCCCGGCCAAGGGGCTCATCGAGGCGGCCAAGGGCGCCGACCTGCTGGTGGTGGGCGCCCGCGGCCGTGGCGGCTTCGCCGGCCTGCTGCTCGGGTCGACCAGCGACCAGGTCGTGCACCACGCACCGTGCCCGGTCACCGTCGTCCGCGAGGGCGCCGGCCGGCCGCTGTCGGTGATCGCGGGGGAGACCTCGGCCGCTCAGGCCTGAGCGAGGGGCGCGTCGGCGCCGGTGACGGCGGCGGCGATCTCCACCGCCCAGGCGTCGATCGCCGGCCAGTCGCGGAAGTCGCCGAGCGGTGCGCGCATCGCGGTCACCATCGCCCGCTCGCCGAAGGACAGCCGGGCCTTGTCCAGCCGCCCCGCGAACACCCGGTGCTCGCGGGCGCCGGTCAGCGTGGCCAGCGGGGCGGCGTCGTGCGGCTCGTCCGCCGGGAACGGAGGCTCGCCGATCGGCCCGCTGGAGAACAGCCACACCGGACGCGCACGCAGCGTGGCGGCGTACAGCGCGGCATACTGCCGGGCCGGGTCCAGCCACCGCCCGGCGTAGACGGCGCTGCCGAGCACGACGGCGTCGAACGGTGCGGGATTCGGCCGCTGGGCCGCCGGGACGGCGAGGGCGGACAGGCCCGCGGCCCGACCGGCCGGGCAGTCGGCGAGCCCCCGGGCCAGGGCCGCGGCGATGTCCGCCGTCGCGCCGTGCCGGCTGGCCACGACGACGAGGACGCGCGGCGGGCTCACCGGTCGTCCCCCGTCCGCGATGACGGGCCGGTGGTCGCTGGACAGCGTCATGGTGGTTCCCTCCCGGTCAGGCGGGGGCGTCGGCGGTCTGGGGGACCGGGACGAGCACGCGCACCCCGACGACGCCGCCGACCGTGCTCGCCAGTGCGCGCAGCGCCCGCTCCTCGACCTCGGGGGACACCTGCGGCAGCCCGCGGGTGCGGCGGATCGCGGCCAGCCCGTCGGTGACCGAGACGTCCCAGGCCCCGAGATCGCCGGTGTAGCCCTCGACCAGCCGCAGCACGTCGCCGCGGATCTCGTCGTCGGGCCGCATCAGCGTGCGCAGCAGGTCGCGGCGGCTGACGATGCCCACCAGCCGGCCGTGCTCGAGCACGGGCACGCTGCGCAGCCGGTCGTCGACGAACAGCCGTGCGATGTCGGCGAGGTCGTCGCCGGCGTCGACGGTGCGCACGCGGGGGGTCATCACGCCGCGCACGAGCAGCGACGGCGGGGCGGCCTCGTCGGCGTCGCGGCGGGCGTGCAGCCGCGGGTCGGACGGCATCCGGTCCCGCAGCACGTCGGCCTCGGCGACGATGCCGACCAGCAGGTCGTCCTCGTCGACGACGGGCAACGCCGCGAAGCCCCGCTCGGCCATCACCTCGGCGGCGTACTTGGCGGAGGTGTCCGGTCCCACCATGACGACCTCGCGGGTCATGACATCGCGTGCCTGCACGGGATGCTCCTCGTCGTCTCCTGCCCGCGTCTGCGCGGCTCCCCGCCGACGCTAGGCAGGCTCGGCCACGGCGCTCAGGGCCACCGGGCGCTGCCGGGCGGGACCTCCGTCCCTGCCCGCAGCGGCGCTCGGCCCGCACCCTCGGCAGCATGGACACGCGCACCACGGCACAGCCCCCGGCCGCCTTCTCGCCGGACCGCCCGCCGGTCCCGCCCGAAGCCCTCCGGCCGGCGGCGCCGGCTGCCCGGCCGTCACGGGAGGGCTACTGGCGGCAGATCCCGCCCGACCGGGCGGGGGCCCTCGCGGTCGCCGCGCTGGCGGTCGGCGGCGCCACCGCGGTGGGCCTGCGCTGGGCCACCCGCCCGGCCCGCATCGGCCCGATCACGATGGGTCCCGGGGGCTGGGTGAGCGTGAAGGGCGCGAAGCCGCCCGCCGATCCCGGCGACCGCCCGCTGTGGGCGAGGCTGCTGCGCTCCTACCGCCTCTGACCCGACCCCGCGCTCGGGGAGCACCGCGCGATCCACGCTCTTGCGCCGGTCCTGGTCGTCCGTCCCGCTGCGGCGGGCTGACGACCTCGTCAGCGGAAGCGGGTGGCCCAGAGCGGCTCGACCGCCGCCCAGCCCTGCTCCCACCGCCGGTCGCGCCGCCGCTCCAGCAGCCAGAGGACGACGAGGTGGCCGCTCAGGGCCGCGATGACCAGCCCCAGGGCGGTGAGGACCCCGAGGACGACGCCCTGCCCGGTGGCCTCCCCGCCGGTCAGCGGCTCGTCGGTGAGCCGCCCGTCGTCGTCCACCCAGACGTCGACGGTCGTACCGGACCGGCTGCCGACGGGGGCGTCCACCTCGCCGGTGTACCCGAGGCCGTCCGGCCCGAGCCAGGTCGCCGGGGTCGGCACGGCCGGCGTGGCCGGCCCCTCGCCCTCCCGCGCGTCGGCGAGCAGCGTGGCGCTGGTGGGGTGACGGGTCGCCGCCTGCTCCGCGGCGACGGCGTGCAGCGTGCCCGAGGTGCGGGTGCCCACGACCGTGCCGGCCGGTACCGCCGCGAGCAGCAGCACGACCAGGACGACGCGGGACAGGAACTCGACGCGGTCGCAGGCCCGCTTCAGCGGGCCCGAGCCCAGGGTGAAGCGGCGGCGCAGGGTGCGCGACGGGACGCCGGTGGCGGACACGGCAGCAGACTGGCCCACGTGGGCCCGCGGCGGACGGGGCCGAGGTCCCGGTGCCCCGAGACCTTCGCCACGTCACCCCGACGGGGACGGGACCCCAGGGTGGCGACGTGACGACGCCGACCCTCGCCCGCCCGCGCCCGCTGCGCCACCCGCGGTCCCGCGTCGCCGGCCCGCTGCGAGCCGTGCGCGACGTGGTCGTCGGCGGCGCCGAGGTGCTCGCCGTCCTGGTCGCGGCGCCCCTGCTGCGCCGCCGCTACAACCGCTGGGGCGCCACCGCCGCCGAGGTGGCCGCGCCGCTGCCCGGTGACGGGCTGGTGCCGGCGCCCCGCCTGGGCTACACGCGGGCGGTCACCGTGGCGGCGCCGGTCGAGGACGTCTGGCCGTGGCTGGTCCAGATCGGCCAGGGCCGCGGTGGCCTGTACAGCTTCGACGGCCTGGAGAACCTCGTCGGCTGCGACCTGCACAGCGCCGGGAGCATCCACCCCGACCTGCAGCAGCTGCGGGTCGGCGACGTGATCCGCCTGGCCCCGGCCGACGGTGCGCCGTTCTACCGGGTGGAGCGCATCGAGGCCCCCACCACGCTGGTCCTCCTCGGCGGCGGTCCCCAGCCGGACGGACCGCCCGACGGGGACCCGCACATCACCTGGCAGTGGGTGCTGCGCGCGGTCGACGGCGGGCGGCGCACGCGGCTGGTCGTGCGCCAGCGGCTGGCCTTCCCACCGGCCCAGCGGCTGCTCTGGCACGTCGTGGAACCCGTCACCTTCGTGATGGAGCGGCGGATGCTCCGCGGCCTCGCCCGCCGGGCCGAGGGACGTCACCGGTGACCCGCACCCTGCGCCGCCTGCCCGGTCTGGTCGCCGCGGTCGCCGCGGCCGTGGCGTCCGTGGGCGTCGTGCGGCGACCGTCGGGCGACCCGGTGCCGGTGACGACGGTGCGCGGGCAGCGGGCGCAGCTGGCGGGCAGCGGGCTGTACCGCCACGACACGGTCTTCACCGCGGCGGGCAACACCGCCGTCGACGCGGTGGTGCTCGCGTTCGGCATCCCGCTGGTGCTCCGTGCCTGGCTGCGGCACCGCGCGGGCTCGCCCCGGGGAACCCTGCTGCTGACCGGCTCGCTGGGGTACCTGCTGTACGTGTACGCCACCTACGCGGTGGGCGTGGCGTACAACCCCCTCTACCTCGCCTACGTCACGCTCCTGTCGGCCTCGCTGTTCGGCTTCGCCGCCGCGTGGACCGCGACGGACCGCGCCGTGCTCGACGGGCTCGCCCGCGACCCGCGCGTCCCGCACCGCGCGCTCTCGCGGTTCCTGCTCGCCTCCGCGGCGCTCACCGTGGCCGCGTGGCTGCCGTCCCTGCTCACCGCGCTCCTCCAAGGCCGCGCCCCGGACCTGCTCGACGTCTACACCACGCCCGTCACCTACTCGCTCGACCTCGCCGTCGTGGCCCCGGCCGCCGCGCTCGCGGGCCGGTGGGTCCGCCGGCGCGATCCCCGCGGCTACCTGCTGGCCGTGCCGCTGCTGGTGACGATCGTGCTGCTGTTCCCGACGATCGGCCTGAGCACGGCCCTGCAGGCGGCCGCCGGCATCACCTTCACGCCGGCCCAGGTTGCCGGTCCCGTCGCCGGCTTCGGCGTCCCGGGCGTCCTCGGCGCCCGGCTGCTGGTGCAGATCCTGCGCGCCGTCCCGTCGACCGCGCCCGCCCGGGGAACGGCGGACCGGTGACCGCGTCCACCCTGCGCTCCGCCGTCCTCGGGGTCGGGATGGAGCGGCGGCTGCGCCGGCGCGTGCGGCGGCTGGGGGTGCGTCCGGGAGCGGTGGACCCGACCCCCGTCACCGACCGCGACCTCACCGACCTGCCCGCCCCGGCCCGGCGGTGGTTCGCCGCGTCCGGGGCCGTCGGCCGCCCGCGCGACGTCTCCCTCCTCGCCCGGTGGACCGGCACCTTCCGCCTGCGGCCCGACGGGGGCTGGCTGCCGTTCGAGGCGTGGCAGTACAACACCGCCCCGGCGGTCGCGCGAATCTGGACGATGCGGATCGATGTCGCCGGCGTCGTCCCGATGTTCGGCGTGGACAGCTACCTGCACGGGCAGGGCCGCATGCGGGGGAAGGTGCTCGGCCTGGTGCCGGTCGCCGACGGCGCCGGACCCGAGTTCGACGCCGGCGAGCTGGTGACCTGGCTCGCCGACGCCGTCCTCCTCGCCCCCAGCATGCTGCTGGCCCGTGCCGTCCGATGGTCGCCGGTCGACGACGAGCGGTTCGACGTCGCGCTCACCGACGCCGGGCGCACCGTCACCGCCCGCGTGACCGTCGACGACCGGGACCGCGTCGCGGACGTCGCCACCGAGGACCGCTGGGCCGATCTCCCCGGTGGGCCCACGCGGGCACGCTGGACCACGCCCGTGCGCGGCTGGACGGAGATCGGCGACCGCCTGGTCCCGCACGGCGGCGGCGCGGTCTGGCACCTCCCCGGGGGGCCGTACGAGTACGGCCGCGCGACCGTGGACCCGGCCACGGTCCGGTGGAACGTGGCGCCGACCTGAGGGTTCCCCGGCGGCCTCAGGCCGTGTGCGGCAGCGCCTTCTCCAGGCGCAGCATCGCCTGGGGGTGGGCGTCCCAGACCAGCGCCGAGCGCAGCCGCGTGCGCTCCAGCGGGGCGTCGGTCGCCGCCGGCAGGGGGACCCCCGTCCAGCCGAGGGGGACCAGCTCGAGCAGGACCCGCTCCTCCGCCTCACCGGCGCGCAGCCAGGCCGCCCGGTCGTCGGCGCGGGTGGCCACCAGCGCCAGCATCTCGTCGCCGTCGGCCGGGGCGAGCCGGGCGAGGCGGCGGCGCGGCGACCCCTCGTCGACGGGGACGAGCTGGACGTCCTCCAGCTCGGCCACCTCCGCGAGACGGGTCAGGACCTCGTCGGTGCCGGCCGGGAACGGGCGGTCGTCGGCGGCCGTGGCCAGGTGCGCCAGGACGGGCCGGGCGGCCGGGACGGGCCTCACCACGGCCGCGAGGTCGGGGTCGGCCGGGTCGGGGAACCGCTCGACGTCCGCGTCGAAGCCGGCCGCCGCGAAGGCGAGACGGGCGTCGAAGAGGTCGGCGCCGAGGCCCCGCACCACCCGCCGTTCGGGGATCCCTGGCCGCGCCGCGCGGCCGCGCCCCACCCGGAGGAGGACCGGTGCGGGGCGGACGTCGGCGTACGGCGCGGGCTGTGCCATCGGGAACTCCTCGGGACGAGCGGTACCCCTCCAATCTCGATCGCCGGGGTGGCCCTCGCCTGGGTCCGGCGTCACCTCCGGGGCGGACGTTGGTCCCCGCCCGGACACCGACCAACGCCGGTGTCCCCGGCCCCTGCGGCTGACGAGGCTCGGGGTCTGCCTCCGAAAGGACGGACCATGACCGAGCACCGGAAGCCCTACCCGCTCCGCATGGACGCGGCGGAGGAGCCGCGCGCGTCGCGTGCGCTGTGGCTGGTCAAGTGGCTGCTGCTCATCCCGCACTACGTCGTCCTGGTGTTCCTCTGGACGGCGTTCGTGGTGGTGAGCGTCATCGCGTTCTTCGCGATCCTGTTCACCGCCCGCTACCCGCGCGGGCTGTTCGACTTCAACGTCGGCGTGATGCGGTGGAGCTGGCGGGTGCACTACTACGGCTACGGCGCCCTCGGCACCGACCGGTACCCGCCCTTCACCCTCGCCGACGTGCCGGACTACCCGGCGCACCTCGACGTGGCCTACCCGGAGCGGCTCTCGCGCGGGCTGGTGCTGGTGAAGTGGTGGCTGCTGGCCATCCCCCAGTACGTCATCGTCGCCGTGTTCGTCGGCGGCGGGATCTGGCTCGGCACCAACACCGCCGACGCCGACGGCATCTGGGACACCAGCTGGGGCGCCGGCGGGCTGGTCGGGCTGCTGGTGTTCATCGCCGGCGTCGTCCTGCTGTTCTCCGGTCGCTACCCTCGGCCGCTCTACGACTTCGTCCTCGGCATGGACCGCTGGGCGCTGCGCGTCGCGGCCTACGCCGCGCTGATGACCGACACCTACCCGCCGTTCCGCATGGACATGGGCGGCCCCGACCCCGGCACGGTGCCGGCCGGCCCGGTGCCCCCGGCGCCGACCGGGGCCCCGGCCGCTGCCCCGGCCCCGCCGCCCGCGAGCTGGAGCGCCGGCCGGGTGGTGGCCCTCGTCTTCGGCGTCCTCCTGCTCTTCGGCGCGGGCGGCACCCTGGTCGGTGCCGGCACCCTGCTCTGGGCCGACCAGACGCAGCGGGACGGCGACTACCTCATGACGCCCGACGCCCGGATCGAGACCGACCGGTACGCGGTCACGACGGATTCCTTCCGCCTGGAGGGCGAGGGGCTCGACTGGGCGGTCGACGAGCT
Organism: Geodermatophilus sp. SYSU D00691; assembly: GCF_054050275.1. NCBI lineage: Bacteria > Bacillati > Actinomycetota > Actinomycetes > Geodermatophilales > Geodermatophilaceae > Geodermatophilus > Geodermatophilus sp. SYSU D00691. The sequence continues at coordinate 166,267 of NZ_JBJGYZ010000005.1, read as the reverse complement.
CATCGGCACCGCGCGGATCGAGGTGGCACCGGTCGACGCGGACGACGAGCTCTTCGTCGGGGTGGCCCGCGCCGCCGACGCGGAGACCTACCTGGACGGCGTCGGGCACGCCTCCCTGGACGACCTGTCGGCGAGCGCCACCGGCAGCGGGTCCGAGCGGTTCGACACCACCGACCACACCGGCGGGGCCCCGGCGCAGCCGCCGACCGAGGCCGACATCTGGGTGGACTCGAGCAGCGGCAGCGGCACCCAGGCGGTGACCTGGCGGCCCGACGACGGCGACTGGGCGGTCGTGGTCATGCGGGCCGACGGCACGGCCGGCGTGGACGCCGAGGTCAGGGCGGGCGCGACGCTGCCCGGGCTGGGCTGGGTCATCACGGGGCTGTTCGTGGCCGGCGCCGTGCTGCTGGCGCTCGGCGGGCTGCTCGTCGGCCTGTCGGTGCCGAAGGCGCAGAGCCGGCCGCCGGTGCAGATCCCCACGCCCCGCGAGCCGGTGACGCCGGCCGGGCAGGCCGGCGCCGACACCGCGCTGACCCGCGACCCCGGGCGCTGACGCCGCCGCGTCCGGTCCACCGGCTCCCGGGACCAACGTCCCGGGAGCCGGTGACGTCGGCCTGCGGAGGCGGCTGTCGCCGGACGGCGACGGTGGACCCGGACGGGGGAGAGCCCCCACGGGCGCACGAGTAGGAGTCGGACGTGGACGCAGCGAGCCAGCGGATCGTCGTCGGCATCGACGGCTCGGCGGGGGCCCGCGCGGCGCTCGCCTGGGCCCTGGCCGAGGCCGCCCGGCGCGGCGCCGGCCTCGAGGTCGTGAGCGCCTTCCCGGTCGACTTCTACTGGGCAGACCCGTACCTGCTCGACACCGCCCGGATCGACGAGATCCGGGCGGACACCGAGGCCCGTGCCCGGGCGGCGGTGGAGGAGGTCCGCGCCGAGGTCGGGACGGCGGACGACGTCGACGTGCAGGTGCTGGTCGTCGCCGGGCCGCCGTCCGGCCACCTCGTGCAGCGCTCGGCGGAGGCCGACCTGCTGGTGGTGGGCAGCCGCGGCCGGGGCGGTGTGCGCAGCACCGTCGCCGGCTCGGTCGCCCTGCACTGCGCGGCCCACGCCCGCTGCCCGGTCGTCGTCGTGCACCCGGGCGCCGCGGCCGCGCCGTCGCGCGTGGTGGTCGGCCTGGACGGCTCCGACCACGCGCGCGCCGCGCTGCTCACCGCGGTGGCCCAGGCGGAGCCGCTGGGCGCCCGCGTCGACGCCGTCCTGGCGTACGAGGCACCCAACTACTGGAGCGACCTCTACGCGGTCATGGCCCCGCCGCCGGGGGAGAGCCGCGAGCACGCCCAGCAGCGGGGCGAGGCGGTGGTCCGCGACCTCCTCGGCCAGGAGGCGCTGGACCGGGGCGCGGTGCGCGTCGTCGTCGTCGAGGGGCACCCCGGCCCGGTGCTCGTCCGCGAGGCCGCGGGGGCGCGGCTGCTCGTGGTCGGCAGCCGCAGCCGCAACCAGCTGCAGGGCGTCGTCCTGGGCTCGGCGGCGCTGCACTGCGTGATGCACGCGCCCTGCCCGGTCATGGTGGTGCACCGGCAGCCCGGAGACGCCGCGGGCACGCCCGTGGACACGGTCGCCGCCACCGCGCCCGCGGGCTGAGCCGCCGCCGTGCTGGCCTGGGTGGTCGACCCGCCGGGGCCGATCGACGGGGGTCCGCTGCGGCGGGTGGAGCGGCCGGTGCCCGAGCCCGGCCCGGGCCAGGTGCGGGTGCGGGTCACCTGCTGCGGCGTCTGCCGCACCGACCTGCACCTCGCCGAGGGCGACCTGCCGCCCCGGCGGCCGCAGGTGACCCCGGGGCACGAGGTCGTCGGGGTGGTCGACGCGCGGGGCCCGGGAGCGACGCGGTTCGAGGTGGGGGAGCGGATCGGGGTCGCCTGGCTGGGCCGCACCGACGGCACCTGCGCCTACTGCCGGCGCGGTGACGAGAACCTGTGCGCGCACCCGTCGTTCACGGGCTGGGACCTCGACGGCGGGTACGCCGACGCCTGCCTGGTCGACGAGGCGTTCGCCTACCGGCTCCCGCCGGGGCTGGACGACGTCGCCGCGGCGCCGCTGCTCTGCGCCGGCATCATCGGCTACCGCGCGCTGCGCTGCGCCGCCGTGCCACCCGGCGGCCGCCTGGGCATCTACGGCTTCGGCGGCAGCGCCCACCTCACCGCGCAGGTCGCCCTGGCCCAGGGTCTGCGCGTGCACGTGTTCACCCGGGGCGAGCGCAACCGGGCGCTGGCCGCCGAGCTCGGCGCCGACTCGGTGGGCGGCGCGGCCGACGACGCACCGGAGCCCCTGGACGGCGCGATCCTGTTCGCCCCCGCCGGCGACCTCGTGCCGGTGGCGCTGCGCGCCCTCGACCGCGGGAGCACCCTCGCCGTCGCCGGCATCTGGCTGTCACCGATCCCGGCGCTGGACTACGCCGCCGAGCTGTTCGAGGAGCGCCGGCTGCGCAGCGTCACGGCCAACACCCGCCGGGACGGCGAGGAGTTCCTCCGGCTGGCCGGACGGCTCGGCGTGCGGGCGACGACGACCGCCTACCCGATGGCGGCCGCCCCGGAGGCGCTCGCCGACCTCGCGCACGGCCGCTTCAGCGGCGCCGCCGTCCTCACCACCTGACGGCTCGGGCCCGATCGGATGGTGGTCAACCGGAGGTCGACGCCGCAGAATGGGTTCCGCCGACGGGGAGCGAGAGCACGGCGCTCGCGGCCCAGTCCCGGCCGGCGCGCCCTCCGAGGCGTCGGCGAGGAGTGCGGCGTGCCGACCTACGTGGTCTTCCTCGACCGGAGCCGGCCGGACTGGCAGCTCCACGTCCCCGAGCTCGACATCTACCTCGCGGTGAGCTGGCCCTTCGGGGCGGAGCAGGTGGTGGCCGCGCAGATCGCGGCGGCCACCGGCCGAGCGCCCGGGGACTTCCGGTTGCGGGTGGTGTCCACCGACGCCCGCGACACCTACCTGCAGGACCCGGGCGGGGCGGTCGAGGTGCGGCACCGGGACGGCGGCTGGTACGCCGGCACCCGGCTCGGCTGGCTGCGCCACACGGACGGTCGCTGGCGCGCGCTGGTCTGCTACGACGTCCACGGCGTCGAGTGGGAGCGCGCGGTGCCCGGTGCGCGGCTGAGGACGGGGATCGCACCGTGATCGGGCCGGATCGGGTCCTTCGTCCCTGAGGACGGGCGGCTCCCGCCGCCACGCTGGGAGCATGCGGGGACGCCGGACGACGGAGCGCTGGCCGCCGGCACCGGGGCGTCGCGGCCCGGTGCCGGTCGCCGCGGGCGTGCACGTGCTCACCCTCGGTCCCGGGACGCCGGCCTCGAACGTCCACCTCGTCGGCTCCGGGACGTCGTGGGTGCTGGTGGACGCCGGGTGGGCCGGCGACGCCGAGGCGATCCGGCGGGCGGCCGGGTCGCTGTTCGGCCCGGGGGCGCGCCCGGCGGCCATCCTGCTCACCCACGTCCACCCCGACCACTCCGGCGCCGCCGGGGACCTGGCCCGCTGGTGGGACGTGCCGGTGCACGTGCACCCGGACGAGTTGCCGCTGGCCGCCGGGAAGTACCTGCCCGAGTACGACATGCCGCTGGACCACTGGGTCGTGGTCCCGTTGATGCGGCTGCTCCCGGCGCGGATGCGGGCCCGTGTCGAGGCGGCCGGCGACATCACCGACGTGGTGCGTCCCCTCGAGCCGGCCGGGGTGGTGCCCGGGTTGCCGGACTGGGAGTGGATCGCCGTGCCGGGGCACACGCCCGGTTCCGTGGCCTATCTCCGGCGCGGCGACGGGGTGCTCATCTCCGGGGACGCGCTGGTCACCGTGGACCTGAACTCGGTGGCGGGGCTGCTCGGCGGGCGGCGGCGGCTCGCCGGGCCCCCCTGGTGCACGACGTGGGACCGGGCGGCGGCGCGGCGGTCCGTGGCGGCGCTGGCGGCACGGGACCCGCAGGTGCTGCTGCCCGGGCACGGGTACCCGCTGACGGCCGGGACGGCGGCGGCGCTGCGCTCGTTCGCCTGCGGGGAAGGCGCCCCGCGTCCGCGGCTGGACCGCCTCCTCGTGCCGCTCGGCGACCCCGGCGCCCAGCGCTACCGGCCGCCGCCGCGGCTCTACGCCCGGCTGCAGTGGCTGGGGCACGCGCTGACCGCGCTGGGGCTCAGCCCGGGCTACGTGGTGACGCTGGAGGTGCCGGGCCGCCGCAGCGGCGCCCTGCGGCGGACGACCCTGGTGCTGGCCCGGCACGAGGGGCGGGGCTACCTGGTCTCGCTCACCGGCGAGTCCGAGTGGGTGCGCAACGCCCGCGCCGCCGGCGGGCGGGTGGTGCTGTCCCGCCGGGGACGTCGCCGGGCCGTCGCGCTGGTGGACGTGCCCGTCAGCGACCGGGCGCCGGTGATCCGCGACTACGTCCTGCGGGCGCGGCGCCGGCCGGGGTCGACCGCGGTCGCTCGTGAGGCACGCGCCTTCTTCGGTGTCGGCCCCGACCTGACCGAGGAGGAGATCGCCGGCGTCGCCGACCGGTTCCCGACCTTCCGCGTCGAGCCCGACGTCGGTGCCGACGGGCAGGTGCCAGGAGCGGTCCGCCTCGGAGCGCTGCGGTGACCGCCGGTCCCGGGGCGGGCAACCCGTTGCTGGAGGCGGCGCTGAACCTCGCCCGGTTCCACAAGGAGCACGAGCGCTTCCACGCCTCCGCCCCGCTGGAGACTGCGCTGCGGCTGCAGCGGCACGCCCGCGCCCTGCTGGCGCTGGCCGACCGGTGGACCACCGTCGCGCCGGCGGAGCACCGGGCGGGGAGCCCCTTCGCGGGGGCGGACGACCTCAACAGCGAGGCCGCCACGGCTCTCGACGGCGTCCTCTTCATGGAGGGCGAGGGGCGCCCGGCCGAGCTCACCGCCATGATCGGTGAGCTGCGGGCCGACGGCGAGGCCTTCGCCCGTGGTGGCGAGTGGCTGGTGCACGCCATGCAGGCGTCGTGGCAGCTGGCCGCGGCGATGCTGGAGTTCGACGGACTGGCCGACGTGATGGGCGAGCGGCACCGGATCATCAGCAACGACTGGCTGGCCGCGCACGAGCAGTCGCTCGTCGGGACCCTGCTGGCCCGCGCCGCCGACATGCTCGACCGGGTCGAGCTCACGCCGGCCGCGGTCCGGGCCGATCTGGCCGGACCACGGGTCGTGCCGCGACGGCTGTACGCGGTCGCCGAGGTCGTCTCCCGTGCCGCCGACCTGTGCTGCGAGTCCGCCGCGCTGGTGCACGACAACGAGCGCCGCTGGCGGGTGACCCGGGAACGCACCGAGCAGCTGGTGCGGGAGATGACCGCTCCGCAGTGAGACGTCAGGGCGTCGCCGGCCCGGCCGGCCGGAAGGCGACGAACGGGTGCTCGCGGACGAACTCCCGGCCCCGGGCGTCGTCGCGCAGGTCGCCCCAGCCGAGGACGCGGCTGAAGAAGCGCAGCCGGTGCGGGTGCTCGCGGCGGAACCGCGCGATGACGTCGAACGCCTCCTCCTCGGAGAGGAACCGCTGCTCCGGGGTGAACGTCTGCCCGCCCAGCTGCACCTGCACCGCGGGATGCGCCTGCACGTTGCGGTACCAGTCGGTCTGCGGGCCCCAGCCGGCGCAGATCACGGCCTCCCCGGTCGCCTCGTCGTAGCGCGCCACCATCGCGACCGTCCGGTGCGGCTGCCCGGTCTTCCGGCCGAGGTGGGTGAACGCGAGGAACGTGCGGCCGACCGCCGGCCCGACGCCGTGCTCGTAGGCCTTCAGCGGGAGCCGGAACACCGCGACCGCCAGCCGCCCGGGCCTGCGCCGCAGCCCCATCAGCGGCCGGCCGCCGGCCGCGCCGGTCTCGACCTCAGGCGTCATGGCCCTCACCTCCGCCGTCGTGCCCGACAGCCCACCGAACCGGGCGGGTGGGGGAGGCGACAGGGCCGACGGTCCCGGCCCGCGCAGGCCTACGGCGCGCGCAGTTCCACCACGAGCACCTCCGGGCGGGCGCCGACCCGCATCGGCGGCCCCCAGTAGCCGACGCCGGAGCTGACGTACAGCTGGGTGGCGCCGAACCGGCGGTAGCCCTCAACGACCGGTTGGCCGAGCCGGACCACGTGGTCGAGCGGCCACAGCTGGCCACCGTGCGTGTGCCCCGAGAGCTGGAGGTCGACGCCGGCGGCACGGGACTCCTCGATCTGCACCGGCTGGTGGGCCAGCAGAACCACGGGCACGGACTCGTCACGACCGTCGAGGGCGGCGTCGAGGTCCGCGCCGTGACCGGGGAGGCCCGAGCCCGCCGCGGAGACGTCGTCGACGCCGGCGAGGTCGAACGTGACGCCGCCGCGGCCGAGGGCGACGCGCTCGTTGCGGAGCACCCGCACGCCGAGCGTCTCGAGGTGCCGCAGCAGGGCCACCGTGTCGACGTAGTACTCGTGGTTGCCCGTCACGAAGTGGACCCCCTGCGGGGCCGTCAGGTCGGCCACCGGCGCCACCTCCTCCCGCATGCGGGCCAGCCGGCCGTCGACGAGGTCGCCGACGATCGCGATCGCGTCGGGGCGCTGCGCGTTCACCGCCTCGACGACCCGCTCGAAGCGGGCACCTCGGTACGTGGAGGAGAGGTGGCCGTCGGAGAAGGTCACCAGCCGCATGCCGTCGAGGGCCGGGTCGAGCGTGGGCAGGGTGATGGGCAGGCGCCGGACGACGGGCGCGGAGTTGGCGTCGCGCGCCCCGTTGCCGGCCACCACCAGCCCCGCCGCCCCCGCCGCCACCGCCAGGCCCCGCGCGAGCAGCAGGCGGCGGGACTGCTCGTCCGGCTCCGGGACGGGCGGCGCCGCGGCGGGCTCCGGGACGGCGGTCCGCCGCCGGCGGCGCAGCCAGAGGTGGCCGCCGAGCCGCACCGGTTCCAGCACGAGCAGTGCGAGGCAGGTGTAGAGGGCCAGCCCCAGCCAGCAGAAGCCCACCCACTGCAGCGGCACCAGCGCGACCGGCGGGTAGTGGACGACGAGCACGACGACCAGCACCGCCGCCAGCGCCAGGAGCAGCGCGGTGAGCCACCGCCGGGCCCGGCCCCGCCGGGTGGTGGGGCGGACCAGCCGCTCCCACAGGTAGCCGTGCAGCAGCAGGACGGCGACCAGGAGGAGGACGTCGGAGGCGGTCACGGGGCGCGCTCCGCGGCGGTCAGCCGTCCGCGCCGACGGGCACCGTCACCGTGAGGGACACCAGCTCCTCGCCGCGCCAGTTCCACCCGGCCAGCTCCAGCCGGACCGTGTCGCCGCCGTCGTCGATCACCTCGACCGTGCCGAACTGCCCGGCGCCCGGGAAGGCGCCCTCGCTGTACGGCCCGCCCTTGACGTCGCCGGGAGAGTCCAGCGCGGCGGCGTGCAGGAGCGGGAAGCCGCCGCCGCCGGTGCTGCTGTAGTCGGTGTTGGTGCCGTCGTCGGCGGCGACCATGTGCGCGTCGCCGCTGACCATGACCAGGTTCTCGATCCCGGCGCCGGCGATCGTGTCGGCGATCTGCCGCCGCTCCCCGGCGTAGCCACCCCAGTCGTCGCGCCCACCGGCGGCGGGCGCCACCCACGGGTCGGGGTTCACCCAGATCACCGCGGCGTGGGTGCGCGAGGCGGTGACCAGCTCCTCCTGCAACCAGGCCAGCTGCGAGGCGCCGAGCATGGTCGTGCCGGTCCGCGACGAGCGGGTGTCGGTGAGCACGATGCGCACGCGGCCGACGGTGAAGGCGGAGTGGATGGCCCCGCCGTCCCCCTCGACGAGCTCGTGGTGCGGCACGTAGGTGCGGTAGGCCGCCCGTGCGGCGGCGCGGCTCGGGGAGGAGGCGTCGGCGTCGTTCGGCCCGTAGTCGTGGTCGCCCCAGACGTAGGCGACCGGGACCGACCGGTAGAGCGCGGCCTGGGCGGGAGCGGTCAGCACGTCCTCGTAGCGGTCCCCGAACAGCGACACGTCGTCGGTGCCGACGTTCGCGTAGTGCAGGTCGCCCATGTGCACGAACAGCAGGGGATCGGTCTCCCGGACCGCGTCGAACACCGCTCCGCTGGACCCGGTGCGGGCGCACGAGGCGAGCGCGAGGGTGAAGGAGGCCGGCCCCTCGGGCACCGTGGTGAAGCGGCCGGTGCCGCGGGTGCCGTCGGGGTCGCCGTCCACCTCGACCGCCCACCGGTAGTCCGTGTCCGGGGTGAGCCCGGCCACGTCGAGGCGCACCACGCCCTCGGCCGTGGGGGCGACCGCGGGCGACCGCACCTCCCGGCCGCCGTCCAGGGGGCGGACGACGAGCCGGACCTCCTCGGCCGGCCCGTCCAGGGAGGCCACCACCTGCGCCGAGCGGCTCGTCACGCCGCCGCTCCAGGCCCACTCCACGGCCTCGACCGGCAGCGGCAGCGCCGCCGAGCGCGGGTGCAGCGGGCCGAAGAAGGTGTCGTTGACCGCGGCCGCCGCGCCGAGCGTCCCCGCGAGGAGCAGCGCGGTGACCATCGCGACGACGACCACCGAGCGCATGCTGCGGCGGTGCTGCCAGACCAGCCAGAAGCCGACGGCGGGCAGCAGGAAGGCGACGGCGACGAGCAGGCTGACCCACGGCTGGTAGGCGAGGGCGGCGAACACCGCCAGCCCGGTCCCCGCCACCGCGGCGAGCACCGCCCCGGCCGCCGGCCAGCGCAACGACACCAGCAGGGCGACCAGGGCCAGCGCCAGCAGGCCCAGCTGGATCGAGCGGGCCAGCGAGGGGCCGATGGCCGTGCCCTCGGGGGTGGTCGGCAACCCCTCGACCAGCGCGAGGGAGACGAACAGCGTCAGCATCGCGGTCAGCCAGCCGCGGGACAGCCGCCGCAGCCCGGTCTCCTGGTCGGGGCGCAGGCGCAGCATCCCCGGGCCGGCGGCCACGTCGCCGGGCAGCTCCCACGGGCAGGCCGAGCAGCCGCGGTGCCACCGGCGGCGCTCCAGCGCCCACCAGGTGGTCAGCACGAGCGCCAGGCCCGCGAGCACGCCGGCGACGGCGTCCGAGGGCCACGCCGCCCGGTCCCGGACCAGCTCCACGGCGACGAGCACCACGCCCGCCCCGGCGGCCGCGAGGGTGACCAGCGCCGGGGCCCGGCGCCGGGTGCGCACGAAGACCGCCAGCGACAGGAACCCGGCGAGCAGGGTCGCCTGCAGCACCGGGGCACTGGGCAGGGAGCCGGTCAGGCCGGCCATCGGCCCGTCGGGGGGGAACGCCCGCTCCAGCCGGTCGGCCACGACGGCCTGCGCGACCAGCGCCCCCGCCACGACGGTGAGCTGGCCGAGGGCGAACGGCACGCACCGCAGGCCCAGCAGGCCGACGACGACGGAGAGGGCGACCGCGACCGGGACGCTGCCGAGCAGGTGCCAGGGGAGCAGCGGCTCGCTGCGGACGGCGACCTCGTCGTCGATCTCGGCCAGCAGCTGCGGTGCACCGGCCGTCGTGAACACGAACTGCACCGCCGCGGCGGCGCCGAGCACCGCCGCCCAGCCGAGCAGCAGCACGCCGCGGGGCCGTTCCTCACCCGGTCGGGGTGGGCGCTGCCCCAGCGGCGTGCTCGCGAGCAGCGGCCGCGCCCAGCGCGGCGGGTCGGGCCACGTCGCGACGGCGACCAGCGAGTAGCCGGCCACCGCCGCGAGCGCGACCACCAGCAGGAGCAGCAGGGCGTACATCCAGGCGAGACCGGCGAACATCCCCTCGGCCGGGGCGTAGTTCTTGGTCGCGCCGCGGGCGCCGTAGACGGCCAGGCCGCCGGCCGACAGCGCCAGCAGCAGGTAGTGCACCCGGGGGCGCAGCCCGGCGGCGAGCGCGGTGTCCGGGGCGGCGCCCGTGCGGACGAACGTCGCCACGGCGCGGGCCTGCAGCGCGGCGGCCCGGTCGCGGCCGTGCCGGCGCCGGCCGTGCAGGGCGTCACGGAGCAGGGTGAAGCCGGAGATGAGCAGCCCGGCGCCCATGATCGCCGGGACGAAGATCTGCGCCCGGTCGACGTCGGCGTCGTCCCACCAGTCCTCGCGGACCCGCCGGCGGGTCACGACGGCTCCCCGTCCGGCTGCAGGACGACGGTGCCGGTGTCGCCGTCGACGGTGACCAGCCGGCCGTCGGCCACGGCGGTCGCCCCGGCCACGTTGAGGACGGCGGGCAGGCCGAGCTCGCGGGCGACGATCGCGGCGTGGGAGAGCGGGCCGCCGCGCTCGACGACGATCGCGCCGGCGCGCAGGAACAGCGGCGACCAGCCGGCGTCGGTGGCGGCGGCGACCAGCACCTCGCCCGGCGCCAGCAGCTCGGGCCGGGGCTCGGTCAGCACCCGCGCCCGTCCGGTGTGCCGGCCCGGGCTGGCCGCCCAGCCGGTCAGCCGGTCGCCGGCCGGCGGCTCGGTGGGGCGGGTGCCGGGCGTCCCGGTGAACCGCACCGGCAGCGGCGGGTCCAGCGCGCGCTGCGCCAGCCAGCGGCCGCGGCGGGCGAGTTCCGCCGGCGGGGGCGCGTGCCCGGTGGGGGCCCGCCGCAGCTCGGCGTCGCGCAGCAGGTCGACGTCCTCGGGGCGGGTCAGGATCCCGGCCGCGGTGAGCCGGCGGCCGAGCTCGAGGTGCACCCGCCGGACCTCGCCGCCGACGGCGAGGACGGCGGCCTTGACGTTCTCCCGGCGGGCCAGGCCCTCGGTCGCGTCGCCGATGAGCCGGCGCAGCACGTGCATCCGGACGTCGACGAGCTGCCCGGTCAGCACGCGCACCCGCCGCCACCTCGGCCGCCCGCTCAGCTCCTCCTCCAGCTCGGCGCGCGCGGCGTCGCGCTCCTCGCGGCGCGACGGCTGCGGCGGCAGCGCGGTCTGACCGGTCTCGGCCCAGGTCGGGCCGGCGAACACCGACCGCGACGTCGCCGCGGACCGGTCGCGGCGGCTGCCCGCGCCGACGGTCACCCGCTGTGCCGCGGTGGCCGCCTCCTGCTCGCCCAGGTGCCCGGCGAGGGTCGCCTCCAGCGCCCGGTAGGCGCCGACGGCCGCCGAGGCGACCGCCAGCTCGACCGCCGTGCCGCGGGCGCCCAGGTCGACCAGCCGGTGCCGGTAGGCGAGCAGGGCCGCGTCGGTCATGCCCTCCAGCGGCGGCGGCGCGTCGAGGACCGCGTCGGCGGCGGCCAGCACCACCTCGGCCTCGGCGGCCGCGCGGCGGCGGGCGGCGGCGGCCCGCAGCTGCACCCGCCCGGTGCGCCACCAGGGAGCCGGCTCGCCCTCGTCCGCGCCGGGGACCGCCGTGCCGAAGTACTGGCGCTCCAGCTCGGCCGGTGACCCGCCGGGGACCGCGCGGGCCGCCTCCTCCACGAGGTCGAGGTCGAGGGCGGCGCGCCCGTGCACCCGGCGGACCAGCTCGTGCGGGCCCAGGCGCCCGTCCGGCAGGCCCCACAGCCGGCCCAGCACCTCCCGCAGCGCCTCCTCGACGATGAACGAGCCGACGTCCCACACCAGCGGCGGGAGCAGCCCCGGCAGCGTCTCGCCGATGCCGGCGGTGGTGAGCTCGGCGTCGTCGGGCGGGGTGTCGCAGCCGTCGTCCAGGCGCGCGGGGCCGGTGGTGATCGGCCGCGCCTGCACCACCCAGGTGGTCGAGCCGTCCCACGCCCACTCGACGTCCTGCGGCCGGCCGCCCTCGGCCCGCTCCACGCGCAGGGCGAGCGCGGCCGCCTCGCCGACCTCCGGGGGGACGGCGCCGCCCGGCGCACCGGCGCGCGGCAGCAGGAAGACCTCGGGCGTTCGCTCCCCGGAGACGAGCGCCTCGCCGAGCTCCGGGACCGACTCCACCCGCACCCGGTCGGCCGCCCCGCCCGGGTCGACCGTGAACACCACCCCGGCCGAGCGGGCGGCGACCATGCGCATGAGCACCGCGGGCATGGCGACGTCCTCGTCGGGGATGCCCCACGCCCGCCGGTAGGCGACCGGGGCCGGGTGCCACAGCGAGGCCCAGGTGAGCCGGAGCGCGTCGAGCACCTCGTCCGGTGCCACGCCCAGCGACGAGCGGTACTGGCCGGCGAAGGAGGCGGCGGCCATGTCCTCGACGGTCGCCGAGGACCGCACCGCCAGGCGGCCGCCGGCCGCGGCCTCGCGCGCGCCGGCCACGATCGCGGCGGCCAGTTCGTCCGGCACGGGGACGGCGCGGAAGGCGGCGTCGACCTCGGCGGCCGGCACGACGGCGCCGCCGTGCCGCACCCGGTCGAGCAACCGCGCCAGCCCGGGGTCGGCGGCGACCGCCCGGTACGTGTCGGCGGTGACCACGGCGGTGGGCGGGACCGGGAAGCCCTCCTGGACGAGCCGGTCGAGGGAGGCCGCCTTGCCGCCCAGCTGGTCCACCGGCGCCGGGTGGCCGGGCAGCAGCGGCACCACGACCCGCGTGGCCGTCCGCCCGGTCATCGGGGCGCGGCGGGCTCGGCGGTCAGGCCGGCCCGGTAGGCGGCGACGCAGCGGTCGGCCAGCCGCTCGACCGGCTCACCCGTGGCGCCGGCCTGGCGGTGCAGCCAGGCGGTGAGGTCGGGCCGCAGCGCGACCGCGGACCGCCCCCGCGCGCCGGCGAGCAGGGCGCCCAGCTGGAGGACGAGCACGGCCCCCAGCAGGAGGCCGAGGTCGGGATCGGAGTCGCGGATCGTGTCGACCAGGGCCACCACGACGCCGACCAGCGCGGCGGCCTGCAGGAGCGGGATGCGACGCACGGCGGCCGTCCGGGGGTCGGGGGAGCGGGGTGGCTCCGACGCTAGGTGGCACCGCCCGGCGCGCTCCCGTGCCGACCGGCCTGGGGAGGAGGGACCTTCGGCGCGCTCAGCGGCGCCGGCGGACCGCTCGCGCGACCAGCCACGACACGACGACCCAGCCGAGGACGCCCGCCCCGACGACGCGGTTGACGTCGACGGCCGGCTGCCAGGTGACCTCGCCGTCCTTGACCACGTAGGCACCCGCGGGGCGGGCGATCAGGCCGAAGCCGCCGCCCTCGCCCTCGCCCTCCTGCGCGCCGCCCTGGCGGCCGGAGCCGCCCCCGCCGCCCCCGCGGACGACCGCGGCGGGGATGACGGTGACGCCGTCCCGCTCGTAGGGCTCGCCGAAGACGCGGCGCACCGTGAGCGCGTCGCGCACGGTCGGGATCAGTTCGGACATGGTCATGGACGGCTCCTCCGTCGTCGGGTGGTGGCTCGGATGCTCTTGTGCGCGGTGTCGGCCAGCAGCACGGCGGGGACGGCGGCGAGGGCGATGCCGAGACCGAGGACCGGGGGCACGGCCTGCCCGAGCAGGTCGGCCACGGGCGGGACGCCGAGCATGATCGCGAGGAGCAGGAGCTCGACCCCGATCGCCCAGACCAGCAGCCGGTTGCCCCGCAGGCCCACCCGGAAGAACGGCCGGGTGGCGCTCCGGCACGCCCACGCGTTGGCCACCTGGCCCAGCACCACCGCGGCGAAGGCGGCGCCGCTCGCGCCGGCGAGCACGCCCGCGTCGACGTCCTCGCCGTAGGACCAGCCCGCGCCGGTCAGCACGGCCAGGAACGCGAGCATCGACACCGCCGCCTCCACCGGCCCGAGGACGCCGAACGCCCGCCCCAGGACCGCGCCGTCGACCAGACGGCGGCGCGGGGGCGGACCGTCGAGCACCCCCGCCGACGCGGGCTCGGCGCCCAGCGCGAGGGCGGGTCCCTGGTCGGTCGCGATGTCGATGCAGAGGATCTGCAGGACACCGAGGGCGAGCGGGACGCCGCCGGCCGTCGCGGTGAAGACGAGGAAGGGCGTCAGCTCGGCGACGTTGTCCGACAGGTGGTAGGTGAGGAACCGCCGGATGTTGGCGAAGGTCGCCCGACCCTGGCGCACCGCGGCGACGATCGTGGCGAAGTGGTCGTCGAGCAGCACCAGGTCGGCGGCCTGGCGGGCGACGTCGGTGCCGCCCACGCCCATGGCGACGCCGATGTCCGCCGCCCGCAGGGCGGGCCCGTCGTTGACGCCGTCGCCGGTCATCGCCACGACGTGCCCGCGGGCCCGCAGTGCCTGCGCGATGCGCAGCTTGTCCTCGGGTGCGACCCGGGCCACGACCGCGCCGTGGCGGTCGAGCAGCTCGCCGAGGGCGGCCTCGTCCGTGGGCAGGTCCGCACCCTCGACGACCACGCTGTCCGGCCGCCACAGGCCGATCTCCCGGGCGATCGCCTCGGCGGTGGCACCGGAGTCACCGGTGATCATCGCGACCGAGATGCCGGCCCGGCGGCACTCGGCGAGGGCCTCCCCGACGTCGGGACGGGGCGGGTCCTCGATCCCGACGAGGCCGAGCAGTTCGAGCTCCCGCTCGGCGGCGTCCGCGTCCTCGGGCAGGTCGACCGCCCGGCGCGCGACCGCGAGCACGCGCAGCCCTCGGTCGGCGAGGTTCCGGGCCGCGTCGGCGGCGTCCCCGGCGTCGCGGCAGCGGGGGAGGACCGTGTCCGGGGCGCCCTTGACCGACAGCTCGCCGGCGGTCCAGACCGACATCCGCCGGCGGCGCGGGTCGAACGGGAACCGACGCCCGGCCTCGGGCGCGCCCGTCGCCGCCCCGGTCTCGCCGAGCCGCCGGGCCAGCGCGTCCAGCGCCGCCTCCATGGGGTCGCCCACGGCGACCCACGTCCCGTCGTCCTCCCGGGCGTGCCCGGTGGAGCAGAGCACGGCGGTCCGGGCCAGCGCCCGCGCGGCGGCCAGCGCGTCGGCACCGCCGTCGACCGCGGCGGTCGGCTCGTACCCGTCGCCGTGGACGGCGACCGGGCCTCGTGGGGTCCAGACCTCGACGACCGCCATCCGGTTCTGCGTCAGCGTGCCGGTCTTGTCGGTGCAGATGAACGTGGTGGAGCCGAGGGTCTCCACCGATTCCAGCCGCCGGACCAGCGCGTTCCGGTGGGCGAGCAGCTGGGCGCTGCGGGCCAGTGACAGCGTCACGGTGGGCAGCAGCCCCTCCGGCACCAGCGCGACGGTGACGCCGACGGCGAAGAGGAACCCCTCGCTCACCGGCAGCCCGAGCAGGAAGCCGGCGCCGAAGCAGACCGCGCCCAGACCCACGGCGGCCACGGTGATGAGGCGGACGACCCGGTCCAGCTCCTTCGCCAGCGGCGTCTTCGCCCGCTCGACGGTGCGGGTCAGGGTCGTGATGGACGCCAGCCGGGTGTCCCCGGCGATGGCGACCACCTCGGCGGTGGCCTCGCCCTCGACCACGAAGCAGCCGGCCGAGGCGGTGTCGCCGGCGTCCTTGTCCACCGGCACGCTCTCGCCGGTGAGGGTGGCCTCGTCGATGCGCAGGCCGTGCACGTCGACCAGCCGGAGGTCGGCGGCGATGCGGTCGCCGGCCTCCTGCAGCACCAGGTCGCCGACGACCAGGTCGACGGCGTCGACCTCCTGCCGGCGGCCGTCGCGGACCACGGTCACCCGGTGCGGCACCAGGTCGCGCAGGGCCTCGGCGGCCTTGTCCGCGCGGTACTCCTGCACGAAGGCGAAGACGCCGTTGAGGACGACGACCACCACGATGGCGACCGCCAGCTGCGGCAGCCCGCCGACGAGGGCGAGGACGGCGGCCCCCCACAGCAGCAGGGCGAAGAAGTGCACCACCTGCTGCACGAGGAGCCGCATCGGCGAGGGCGGCTGCTCGACGGGCAGCCGGTTGCCGCCGGGCGGCCGCCGGCGTGCCGCCTCGGCGGCGGTCAGGCCACCGAGGGTGGTCGCGGGCGTCGTCACCGCTGCGCCAGGCGGTCCATCTCCCGGGCGATCGCCGTCTCGTCGATCGGCCGGCTCGGCGGGCCGAACGTCGACCAGGCGTGGAAGGCCAGGCCGACGCCCCAGCCGGCCATCGGGAACAGCGGCCACGGGAAGGTGGCCCCGGCGGTCAGCGCGATGACGAGCCAGACCGCCCACAGCGCCCCGTTGACGATGCAGTACGCCACCAGGTGCTCGGCGAACTGGCGCCGGCGCTGCAGCCGGCGGATCGCCTGCGTGCGCAGGTCCGGGTGGGCGAGCGGGACGTCGTCGGTGGACATCGGGATCTCCCCGGGTCGGTCGGCGCCGCGGTGCGCGGCGGTCGGCCCAGCCTCGCGCCGTCGCCCGGGCCCGGGCGTCGTCCGTACGTCACCGATCGACGCCGACCTTCGGCCCTTCGGGAGGGTCCGGACGCCCGTCAGCGTGGACCCGTGACCGTCGAGCGCGCGGGCGCCGCAGACCTGGCCATGGCGGCGCTCTCCGCGAGAGGTGCGGTCCCCGAGCAGCTCGGCGTCGTCCTGCGGCTCGCCCCCGGGACCCGGGTGGACCCCGAGGCGCTGCGGCGGGTGGCCGCCGACCGGCTGGGGGCGGTGCCGCGGCTGCGCCAGCGGCTGGTCCGCGTGCCACCGCTGGCCGGCCGCCCGCTCTGGGTCGACGACCCGGCGTTCGACCCCGCCGCCCACGTCGACCGGCTGGTGTGCGCGGCGCCGGGCGACGAGCGGGCGCTGCTCGACCTCGCCGCGGTCCTCGCCCGGGAGCCGCTGGACCGCACGCGGCCGCTGTGGTGCGCGGCCGTGGTCACCGGGCTGACCGGGGGAGGCGCGGCGCTGGTCGTCGTCCTGGACCACGTCGTCGCCGACGGCATCGGCGGCCTCGCCGTGCTCGGCCGGCTGGTCGACCCCAAGCCCGGGCCGGCGCCGGTCCCGCTGCGCCCCCGACCGGGCTACCCCGTGCTCCTGGCCGAGGCGACCCGCGCGAAGCTCGCCGCGCTCGGCCGGGTGGCGGCGGCGTGGCCGGCCGTCCGCGCGTCGCTGCGCGCCGGCGGTGGGCTCCGGCCACCGCGTGCCGCGGCGTGCTCGCTGCTGGCCGCCACCGGCGACGACCGGCGGTTCGCCGTCGCCCGTGCCGACCTCGCCGCGCTGCACGCCACCGCGGCCGCGGCCGGCGCCACGGTGAACGACGCCGTCCTGGTGGCCGTGACCGCCGCCCTGCGCGACCTGCTCGCGGCCCGCGGCGAGTCGGTGCCCGCCTTCCGGGTGGCCGTGGTCGTCGCGGGCCGGCGGTCGGCCGACCCGGCCGCGCTGGGCAACGCCACCGCGCCGGTGGTCGTGACCGTGCCGGCCGAGGGGCCGGAGCCCGACCGGCTGCGCCGGATCGCGGGCGTGGTCCGGCGCCTCCGGGCGGACGCCGCCGGGCCGAGCGCGCTCGCCCTCGCCGGTGCGCTGTTCCGCCTGCTCGCCGAGCTCGGCCTCTACCGCGCCTGGCTGCGCCGCCAGCGGCGGTTCCACACCCTGGTGAGCAACGTCCCCGGGCCGCCCGGCCCGGTCGCGGTCGGCGGCCTCCCGGTCACCGGCATGGTGCCCTTCGCCGTCGGGGACGGCGGCGACGTGACCACGTCGTTCGTCTGCCTCTCCTACGCCGGCACCCTGGTGGTGACGGCGGTGGTCGACCCCGGGTGCGTGCCGGACCTGCCCGCGCTGACCGCCGCGCTGCAGGCGGCCCTGGACGGGCTGTGCGCTGCGGCCACGGTGCCGGCCGCTCACACGTAGTCGGCCCTCCTCAGCCAGGCGAAGGCCGCCCAGCCGGGGAGCACCGGCAGCCAGAACGTCGCGATGCGGAAGAGGAACACCGCGGGGACGGCGACCGTGTGGTCCATGCCGGCGGCGACCAGACCCGCGATGAGAGCGGCCTCCAGGGCGCCGAGGCCCCCCGGGGTCGGCGCAGCCGCGGCGACCGCTGCGCCGGCCAGGTACACGGCTCCCACGGTCGCGAGCCCCCGACCGCCACCGAAGGCCCGCGTGGACAGGTAGACGCAGACGACGTAGCCGAGGGTGACGACGGCGGACCCGCCGAGCAGGAGGGCCGACCTGCCGGGGCTGTGCAGCACGTGCGCGATGCCGGCCAGGGACCGGCGCAGCAGGGGGAGCAGCCGGCCGGCGACGAGCCGGCGGACGGCCGGCACGGCCGTCGTCGCAGCGCTCAGGGCCAGGACGGCCAGGGCTCCCCAGCCGGCCACCTCGGGGTTCGGCAGCCGCACGGAGCCGAACGCCGAGCGGCCGGCCCAGACGGCGAACGCCAGCAGCAGGGCCAGGTGGACGAGGAGGCCGGCCACGGTGCTCAGCCCGACGGCGGAGGTGGCCACCGGCAGGTCGACGCCGCTGCGCTGCAGGAAGCGGACGTTCAGCGCCATGCCGCCCAGGCCCGCCGGGACCAGCCTGCCGGCGAAGGAGGAGGCGAGCTGGGCCAGCAGCGTGGGCAGCGGGCGCAGCCGGGCCGCCACCGCTCCGGCGACGCCGAGCGCGGCGCCGACGTAGGTCAGCGCCGACGCCCCCAGGACCAGCGGCAGCCAGGTCCAGTCGGCGTCCCGGACGTGGGCGACGATCCCCGGCACGTCGCCGAGCTGGGGCGCCAGGACATAGGTGCCGACGGCCAGGGCCAGCACCGTGATCACGGTCCTGGGCCGCAGCCGGTCCAGGTGGGCGAGCCCGGGCTCGGGCACCCCGCACCGGGCGGCCACGGCCGCGCGGATCCGCCCCAGCAGGTCCCGGCGGTGCCTGAGCGCCTCCTTCGTGGCACCGCCGAACGTGTCCGGCTGCAGCCGGGGCAGCGACGCGGCCACCGGCTGGGGGCCCAGCACGGCCACCGCGGTGCTCACGACCGGCTCGACGCCGGCCTCCAGGGCCAGCGCCACGAGGAGCTGGGCGACGTCGGCGTCCAGCAGCGCGTCGTCCGCGGCGGCCTCGCTGAAGCCGAAGTCGATCAGCCACGGCCGGCCCCCACGGTCGAGGAGGACGTTGGCGAGGCGCAGGTCCCGGTGGGCGATCCGGTGCCGGTGCAGGATCGCCACCTGCTGCCAGATCTCCCGCAGCACCGGCAGGGTCACCGCGGCGGCAGGCACGCGGTCCAGCGACGAGCCGTCGACCCGGTCGAACGACAGCAGCAGGGAGTCGCGCCCCACCGTGGCGACGGTGCGCAGGCGCGGGGTCCGCACACCGGCGTCGCGCGCCAGCAGCGAGACGAGCGCCTCGTGCTCCACGGTGCGCCGCAGCGAGGAGAACGGCCGCTCGTCCCCCACGTCCTTGAGCCGGACGTACCGGTAGGCCCGGAACAGCAGGTCCGCGGCCCGCTGCTCGGCGCCGAGGACCTTGGCGAACACCCGGGTGCCGTCGTCGAGGGTGCCGAACCAGGGGACCGAGCCGCGGGCGTCGACCGCGGCCGGCTCGAGACCGACCAGCGGCAGGCCGCTGCCCCGCAGAGCCGCGGCGACGGCGGCCGCGGTGGGCCGGGAGCTCGGGCGCCCGAACGCCAGGAGCACCCCGGCGCCGGCCGCAGCGCCGAGGACCACCGCGAGGGCCAGGTCGGTCGGCCGGGTGACCGGCACGAGCAGCCGCAGCCCCACGACCAGCACGAGCACGAGCGCCCCGGCGCGCCCCCACGCGCGGGAGACGGAGGGGGCCAGCACGACGAAGGACGCGGCCGTGACGGCGAGGCCGTCGACCGCGAGGGTGGTGTCCAGGCCCCCTCGCCGCGCCACCTCGCGCGCCAGCGCATCCGTACCCGGGCGGTCGACGAGCGCTGTCGCCGCCCGCAGCAGGCCGGCCGCGAGGAGCCCACCGGCGAGCAGCGCGCTCGACAGGCGGTAGCGGCGGGTCACCAGCGGGAAGACCCACGCGGCGGCGAGCGAGGCGACCACCAGCAGCGTCGCGGCGCCGACCAGGACCCGCCCGACCGCCGGGGTCAGGAAGGACAGCCGCCGCACCAGGTCCTCGTCGAGGCGCAGCAGCGCGTCGTCGGCCCAGCCGACCAGGCCGAGCAGCAGCAGGCCGGTCAGGGAGAGGACGAGGGTGCGCAGCAGGTCGCTGGGGGAACGGACGTAGCCGGTGACCTCCTCCTCGGTCCGGTCCGCGGCGGCCGGGACGGCGACGCGCTCGGCCGCCGCGGTCGTCCCCGTCACGGCCGCCCGGTCGGCGTCGCGGTCCGGGCCCGGACCGTGAGGTAGGCCACCCGGCCGACGGACTCGAGGACGCCGGCGCTGAGCAGTGCGGTGCTGATCAGCGCGAGGGCGCTCGTCGACTCGCTGCTCACCTCGCGCTGCACCACCTGCAGGACGACGAGGACGAGCAGGACGGCCACCTCCTGCCAGGTGCGCTCCAGCACCAGCCGGCCGTCGACGCGCTCGGCCCGGCCCAGCATGTAGCGGCCGCGCACCACCCCGAGCGCCGCACCGATCAGGGCGCCCACCAGGAGCGCGACCAGGTGGGCCGAGCCCGCGGCGACGTCCTTGGCCAGGATCCCGCCGACGAGGAGCAGCGCCGCCAGCGGCTCCAGCCACTGCTGCCACAGGCGGACGGCCCGCTGCCGCCCGCCGAGGTGGTAGCGGCGGCGCAGCACCCTGCGACGCCACATGCCGGCAACCGCCAGCACGACGAGCACGGCCAGCACGACCAGCTCCAGGACACCGTTCTCCGCGGGCGGCCCGGACGCGGCCAGCGCCTGGGTCCCCGTCGACGCAGCAGTGGGCACCGGACCTCCCCGCGCCCGCCGGACGGGACCGCCGACGGGACCGGGCGCCCTCCCGCCGGGCGGGGGTGTGCGTGCCGACCGGACGCTATCGGGGCCCGGCTCCGCGCCGGAAGGTCCTCGGTCCCGACCGGGGACGACTCCCGACCCGGTCAAGGCGACCGGTCACGGCCCTAGCGTGCCGGTCATGAGCGAGCAGCTGACCCGCCCGCCGTCCACGGCCGCCCGCCGGGCGAACGCCGTGGCCGGCGTGCTGGCGAACGCCGTCCTGCTGGTGCTCGTCCACGTCTGGCCGGGCTGGGACGTCGTCCCGTTCCTCACCGACGACATGGCGCTGGTCCTGCCGTTCGTCGACGCCGCGCTGGTCGCGGGCATCGTCGTCGCGCTCGTGCAGCTGGTGCGCCCCGAGGGCTGGCTCGCCCCGGCCGGCACGCTGGTGACGACGGCGTTCGGCCTCGTCGCGACCGTGCGGGTGCTGCAGGTCTTCCCGTTCGACCTGAGCACCGGTTGGGAGACCGTCGTCCGGATCGTGCTCTGGATCGGCATCGTCGGCGCGGTCATCGGCCTGCTGGCCGCACTCGTCTCCCTGGTCCGGCTGCGGACGTTCGGGCAGCGGTAGGCACCCCGACGAGCAGGTTCAGCAGGGCGCCGGCGGTGACGCCCGCGGCGGCCCCGCCGACGACGTCCAGCGGCGCGTGGCCACCGAGGTGGATGCGGGCCAGCGAGTTGAGGACGGCGAGCAGCAGCACCACCACCTGCCAGCGCCGCCGGAGGTAGGGCAGCAGCAGGACCACGACGCCGAAGGCGATGACCGCGTGACCGGACGGGAAGGACGCCCCGGCCGACGGCACGTCGCGCAGCACGGCGCCGGGGATCGTCGTGCCGGGCCGCTCGCGGGTGACCAGCTCCTTGAGCACCGCCCGCTCGACGACCAGCTTGAGCGGCACCAGCAGCACGAGCGCGGCGGCCAGCCGCCAGCGCCGGGTGGCGGCGGCGGGGATCGCGACGAGCAACGGCATGCCGAGGACCCCGAGCAGCTGGAACAGCCACAGGACGCCGGTGACGGAGTCGGGCCACTCGTTGACGAACCGGAAGACCGACCGCTCCAGCGGCCCGACCGTGCCGCCCGCGACGGCGACGGCGCAGGCGGCGGTCACCGCCCCGGCCGCGGCGGCGGTCACCGCGTCGGCCGGCCGGCGCCGCACGGTCGTCGTCATCCCGTTCCGTCCCGGACCAGCTCGCGCGCGTGCAGGTGGTGGTCGACACCGGCGCCGTGCCGGTAGAGCAGCCAGGCCACCACCCCACCGAGGATCGGCAGGAACCACGTGAGGAAGCGGAAGAGCAGCACGACGGCGGTGGCGGCCGTGCCGTCGACGCCGACGGCGGTCAGCCCGGCGACGTAGCTCAGCTCGGCCACCCCGAGCGCGCCGGGCGTCACCGGCACCAGCGTGACCAGCCGCGTCACGGAGAAGACCGCGAGGGCGACCAGCCAGGAGATGTCGCTGCCGGCGCCGTCGACCAGCCGCAGGGTGGTGAGGAAGAGCAGGAACAGCGCCAGGTGGCTGGCCACCGCGGCGGCGCTGAGCCGGGTCCAGCGCTCGTGGACGAAGGCGAGGGAGTCGTCGCGGAAGCTCTCGGTCCGCGCCACCCAGCCGCTCGGGCGGGGCCTTCGGACCAGCGCGCACGCGACGCCGGCCACCCGTTCGGCGGCGCCGCTCACCACCGCCGCCGCGCGCGGGTGCGCGAGCACCGCGATCAGCGCACCGGCGGCTCCCGCCAGCACCACGACGCCGACGACGGCCGCGACCACGAGGCCCTCGGTCACGTCCCCGGTGGCCGCGAGGGCGGCCAGGGCGAGCGCCGGCATGGCCAGCTTCACCAGGTTGTTCCAGATGCCGGTCAGCGCGATGGCGCGGGTGATCTCGTCGGCGCCGAACCCGAAGGTGTGGAACATGACCGCGTTGACCCCGGCGCCCACCGCCCACCCCGCCGGCAGCGTGTTCGACATCGCCGTCGAGACCTGGTCGGTCAGCATCGCCCGGCCCAGCCCCAGACCCGGCAGCGCCACCGCCCACAGCGGCGCGTAGGAGAACAGGTTGACCAGGGCGACGGCCGCCAGCAGCAGCACCTCCGGGCGGGACAGCTCGCGGATGAGCCCCCACGCCGCGGAGTAGTCCCCGATCCGGGGCAGCACGCCGGCGAAGATGACGACGGCGACCAGCACGGTGAGGGCCGCGCTGCCGATCCGCGCGCGGAGCGCCCGCCGGGGCTCCGTCGCGGTCACAGCAGCAGGCGGCGCTCGAAGCGGCCGGCCAGCAGTGCTCCTCCGGCCGCCGGGAGCCAGAAGGTGAGGAGCCGGAAGACGAGGACCGCGGCACAGGCCGAGGCCAGCGGCGCGCCGAGCGCGGTGAGGACGAGCAGCAGCACCAGGTCGGCGGCGCCCGGGGTCCCGCTCACCGGGACCACCGACCACAGCAGGTGCAGCACCGCGTAGACGGACACCGTCTCCAGCAGGAGGAGGTCGCCGCCGACCGCGTGCACCACCGCGGCCAGCGTCGCGGCCTCCAGCACCACGGCCAGCGCCGCCCACCCGAGCAGCGGGCCCCGTCGCCACGACGCCTCGACGTCGTCGCCCCGGCGCATGCCCTCGCGCAGGCTGGTGACCAGCCCGCGGCGGGCCTCCGCCCGGTCGTCGCGGAGCGTCGGGTCGTGCCGCCCCGCCAGCCACTGCCCGAGGAGCACCAGCGCGGTCGCGGCCGCCCCGAGCACGACCGCCGGGACCATGGCGGCCGGCGCCCGCCAGGCGATGAGGCCGCCCTCGACGAAGGCGAGGACCAGCGCGGCGACCGCGACGACCACGGCGGCGACGACCGCGCCGGCCGTGAAGCGGTCGACGCCCCGCCGGGCGGTGACCGGCTGCACCCCGGCCCGCTCCAGGTAGCGGGCGGCGGCCCGGCGCCAGCCGACGCGGCCGTGCAGCAGCGTCGCGCCGTCGGCCACCATGGACGCGCCGTAGGTGCGCCCCAGCGCGAGCCGCCGATCGACGACGGCCAGCGCACCGGCGGCCGTCGCCGCACGGGCCAGGACGGCGAGCGCGAGCCCGGCGCCCAGCCAGCGCCAGCCGCCGACCTCGACCGACTCGACGACGGCGGTGGCATCGCCCAGCACCGGCACCCCGACCAGGACGGCGAGGGTGCCGGCGGCGGCGGCCAGCCGGGCGGGCAGGCCGGGTGGCGGGAAGGCGGGCCGGTCCGGGTCGGGCATCCCGACGCGGGCCCGGACCTCCTGCCGCAGCTCGCCGAGGCGGTCGTCGTGCCCGGCCAGCCCGGCCCGGGTGGCGGCGGTCAGGGACAGCGGGGCGAGACCCGGCAGCGCGTGGCCGACGGCGCGGGGTCCGAGGACGTCGACCGCGCTGTCGACGACGGTGGCCGGGGGGAGGCGCAGCGCCAGGGAGGCCATCAGCTCGGCGTGGTCGCCGGCCTGCTCCTGCTCGTCGGCGGAGGTCCGGGCGTTGCCGAAGTCGACGATCCACGGCCGCCCCTGCTCGTCGACGAGCACGCTGGAGGCGACGAGGTCGTGGTGGGCGATGCCCGCCTCGCGCAGGAGCGCGACCTGCTGCCAGACCTCATGGAGGAGGTCCGCGGTCACGTCGCCCGGCGGCAGCTCGTCCAGCGGCCGCCCGGTGACGTACTCCTGCACGACGACGGCGCCCCGGTGGTCCCCGCGGGCGTGGACGACCCGGGGGACGCGCGCGCCGCACTCGCGGGCGGTCAGTGCCGCGAACGCCTCCTGCTGGGCCTGCTGGTCGAGCGGGGCCACGGCGTCGGCGTCCTTGACGTCGCGGAAGACGAGCAGGCGGTAGAGGCGGTGCAGCCAGTCGCGCTCGAAGGGGTCCGGGTCCAGCAGCTTCACGTACAGCCGCCGGCCGCCGGCGTCGACCCCCTCGAAGGGGTGGGAGCTGCGCGCCCGCACCCCGGCGGGCCCCAGGTCGTGCAGGGGCAGGCCCAGGCGGCGCAGCAGCTGGCCGGCGCGGGCGGCGTCGGGGTGCCACCGGGGGACGCCGAACACCCAGTGCACCAGCGCCCCGATCGCCCAGCCGGTCGCGAGCCCGCCGACGATGTCGAGGGGCAGGTGGGCGCCGACGTAGACGCGGCCCAGCGCGACGAGCCAGGCGAGCGTCCAGACGATCCGGCGGCCGCGCCGGGACAGGTAGGGCGC
The DNA here is from genome assembly GCF_054050275.1 of Geodermatophilus sp. SYSU D00691. Classification (NCBI taxonomy): domain Bacteria; kingdom Bacillati; phylum Actinomycetota; class Actinomycetes; order Geodermatophilales; family Geodermatophilaceae; genus Geodermatophilus; species Geodermatophilus sp. SYSU D00691. The sequence continues at coordinate 141,587 of NZ_JBJGYZ010000005.1, read as the reverse complement.
GGCGGCGGCGGCGAGGGCGGCCGCGACGGCCGAGTGGCCGGAGATGAACCCGAGGCCGGTGATCGGTCCCTCGTGCAGCACGGCGCCCACGGGCAGTCCGCCGGGCCGCTCCCGGCCGACCACGCTCTTGACGAAGTCGGCGGTCACGTAGGCGAGGAGTCCCGAGATCAGCAGGTCGCGGGCCATCCGCCACCGTCGCGTGACCGCGGCGAGGCCGGCCACCACCGGGACGGCGACCACGTTGCCCAGCTGCATGACCGCCCAGACGACCGGGAAGAGGATCCCCGGCAGGTCGTTGACGAGCCGGAAGAGGTCGCGCTCGAACGCCGACAGCTCGCCCTGCTGGGCGATGAGGAAGCCGATGCCGGTGACGGCCAGCCCGAGGAGGACCCGGACCAGGTCGGTGGGGTGGCGCACCGGCCGTCCCGCGGCCCGGTCCCCGGCGCCCGTGCGGGGGGCCCGGCGCGCACCGGTGGTCAGCGTGGCATCCATGGCAGCGAGTCGACACCGCGCACGGTGGCGCCGGGCAGGGTCTTCCGGCCCTCGGGGTGGGACCGCGCGCCCCCGGCGCCCCGGACCCCCGGCGTCGATCATGATCGACGTGGAGCCGCTCCCTGCCGTCGCGCTGCCCGGCGCCCGCCGCCCGGACTGGCCGGACGGCCGACGGCGTCCCTCGGGGCTCGACGCCGCGCCACGCCGGGCACCCCGGGTCGTCTGGGGCTGGGCGACGGCGCTGGCGGTCGCCGCGGCTGCGCTGCTGGTGCTGCCCGCCGTCCGGCCGGTGGGGTTCGACGACGCCGTCCGGAGCCTCGTCGACGGGCCGGAGGCGTTCTGGCGGTGGCTCGACGGGGTCGGCGGCGCGCTGCGCTACCGGACGCTGTGGCTGCCGGTCGCGGCGGTCCTGGTGTGGACGGCGCGGTGGCGGCACCTGCTGGTCTTCGTCGGCACGGTCTCGGTCACCGCCGCGCTGGCCCAGCTGGCGGCCGGAGATGCGCGGCTGGCCGAGGTGGTCCGCGAGGGCGTCACGGGGTCACCGGAGGCCTACGAGCTGCCCGCGTGGCCGGTCGTCGTCCTCTCGGCCGTCGCCGCGGCCGCCGTGCTGGTGCTGACGCCGTCCGGCCGTGCCCGGCGCTGGGGGTGGGCCGTCGCGGCGCTGCTCGTCGCCCTCCTGGGCGGCACCCGGGTGGCGCTGGGGCTGGCCGGCGGTGCGGTCACGCTGGCCAGCGCCGTCCTGGGTGCCGCGGCCGCCGCGCTCGCCTGCCACCTGCTCGCCCCCGAGGCGCGTTTCCCCGTCACCTACCGGCGGACGGTCAAGGCGCACCTGCAGCTGGACGGGGCGCGGACCGACCGGGTCCGGGCCGCGGTGCGCGACCAGCTCGGCCTGACGCTGACCGCGCTCGAGCCGTACCGGCTCGACGGGTCGGCCGGGTCGACCCCGTGCCGGCTGCAGGTGGCCGAGGCCCCGCCGGGCGTGCTCTTCGGCAAGCTGTACGCGACCGGCCACGTGCGCTCCGACCGCTGGTACAAGCTGGCGCGCGTGCTGCGGTACGGCCGGCTGGAGGACGAGGCCCCGTTCACCTCCGTCCGCCGGCTGGCCGAGCACGAGGACTACATGCTGCGGCTGCTGCGCGACGGCGGCGTGCGCGTGCCCGAGCCGGTGGGCGTCGTGGAGGTGGAGGCCGGCCGCGAGTACCTGCTCGTGACCGAGCTGGTGCCCGGCGCCGTCGAGCTGCTCGACGCCCCGGTGGACGACGCCGTGGTCGACGACGCGCTGGACCAGGTGCGGCGGCTGTGGGCGGCGGGCGCGGCGCACCGGGACGTCAAGCCGTCCAACCTGCTGGTGCGGGGACGGCAGGTGTACCTCGTCGACGTCTCCTTCGGCGAGCTGCGGCCCTCGCGCTGGCGGCAGGCGGTGGACCTGGCGGACATGCTGCTCGTGCTCGCCCTCGCCGTGGAGCCCGCCCGGCTGGTGCGGCGGGCGGAGGCCTTCTTCTCCGGGCAGGAGCTGGCCGAGGCGTTCGCCGCCACCAGCTCGCTCACCGTGCCGCGCCAGCTCCGCCGGCGGATGGAGGCCACCGGCCGCGACCTCGTCGCCGAGTTCGCCGCCCTCCTGCCCCCGCACCCGCGGGTCCGCGTGCAGCGGTGGAGCATGCGCCGGGTGCTGCTCGCCGTCGCCACCGTCGGCGGGGTGCTGCTGACCGCCGTCCTCGTTGCGCTCAACCTGCGGGCCGGCGGCCTGCTCTGACCGGAGGACGGGATGCCCGGGATCAAGGCGGCGCTGGCCGCGGTGGCCACCGTCGGCTACGGCGTGCTCCAGTGGCTCGGCCGCGGCTACGGGGCCACCCCCGCGGAGCGGCACCGGCCGCTGCCCGGGGACGGCGTGTGCCGCGAGCCGCAGATCGTCACCACCCACGCGACGACGATCGACGCCCCGCCCGAGCGGGTGTGGCCGTGGCTGGCGCAGATGGGGTGGGGCCGTGGCCAGTGGTACACGGCCCGCTGGGTCGACCGGTTGCTGTTCCCCCGCAACGGACCGAGCGCCGAGACGGTGGTGCCCGAGTGGCAGCACCTCGCCGTGGGCGACCGCATCCTCGACGGGCCGCCCGAAGCGGGGTGCTCGTTCGTGGTGGCCGATCTCGACCCGCCGCGGTACCTCGTCCTGCACTCGACGGAGCACCTCCCGCCTGGCTGGGCGGACCGCTTCGGCGCCGGTATCGACTGGAGCTGGTCCTTCGTGCTCGACCGGGTCGGCGACGGGCGCACCCGGTTCGTCTTCCGCACCCGGGTGCGGCTCCGGCCGTGGTGGGTGACCGCCTTCTACGCGGCGGTGGTGGTCCCGGCCGACTTCGTCATGTCCCGCCAGATGCTGCGGGGGGTCGGGGTCCGCGCGGAGAGGACGGCTCCCGGTTCCGTTCGGCCCCGGTCGCCGGCGGCGTGAGGGTCCGGTAGATCGCGGCGAGCCACACGTCGAGCAGGACGTCGACGACGTCGTCCTCGCCGATCGCGGGGCCGTCGCCGGTGAGGGTCGCCTGCAGCGTGCGCTCGTTCATCGCCGTCAGCGCGAGGGCCAGGTCGCGGGCCGGCGGGCCGGGCGGCGCAGCGCCGGCGGCGCGCTCGGCCTCGATCAGCGCCGTGCCGTGCCGGACCCACTGCTCGACCACCCGCGCCCACAGCCCGCGGACCTCGGGGTTGGTCACCCGCGCCTCGGCGGCGGCCAGCGTGACGCCGCGGTGCGCGCGGAAGGTGGTGGCGTAGGCCTGGATGCCGGCCCGCCAGTCGCGCCGCCGGTCGCCGGTGCGCGCGGCCAGGGCCGCCGCGCTCGCCCGGTCGGCCTCGGCGACGACCCGGTCGAGCAGCGCCAGCAGGACGTCGTCCTTCGACCGGAAGTAGAAGTAGAACGTGGGCCGCGAGATCCCGGCGCCGCGCGCCAGGTCGTCGACGGAGACCGCGGCCAGCGGCCGGTCGGCGAGCAGCCGCTCGGCGGTGCCGAGGATGGCCAGCTCCCGGTCGTCGCCGGAGGGGCGCACCGGACGGCGGCCGCGCGTCGAAGCGGTCACGCCCGGCAGCCTAGCCGAGTTCTCGACGTCGTGTTGACGCTCTCGACACGGTGTCGATAACGTCCGGCGGGTGGCAGTGCAGCCCCTCGAGCAGACCCCGTCCTCCGCACCCGCGCCGACCGAGCACGTCGACGTCCTGATCGTCGGCGCCGGCCTGTCCGGCATCGGCGCCGCGTGCCACCTGCGCGAGGAGCTCCCCGGCAGGAGCTTCGCGATCCTCGAGTCGCGCGCCGCGATCGGCGGCACCTGGGACCTCTTCCGGTACCCCGGCATCCGCTCCGACTCGGACATGTACACCCTCGGCTACTCCTTCCGGCCGTGGACCGAGGAGCGGGCGATCGCCGACGGGCCGGTCATCCGGCGCTACATCGAGGAGACCGCGCGGGAGTACGGGGTCACCGAGGCGATCCGCTTCCACCACCGCGTCGTCTCGGCCGACTGGTCGTCGGCCGACGCCCGGTGGACGGTCACCGCGGAGCGCACCGACACCCGCGAGACGGTCCGGCTGACCTGCTCGTGGCTGTCGGTGTGCTCCGGCTACTACCGCTACGACGAGGGGTTCCGGCCGCGCTTCGAGGGCGAGGAGGACTTCGCCGGGCAGATCGTGCACCCGCAGCACTGGCCGGACGAGCTCGACGTCGCCGGCAAGCGGATCGTCGTCGTCGGCAGCGGCGCGACCGCGGTGACCCTGGTGCCGAGCCTCGCGGAGAAGGCCGGGCACGTGACCATGCTGCAGCGCACGCCGAGCTACGTCGTGTCGCTGCCGGGCAAGGACCCGCTGGCCCAGGCGCTGCGCAAGCGGCTCTCGCCCCGGCGGGCCTACCCGATCGTGCGCTGGAAGAACGTGCTGGTCTCCACGCTGCTCTACCAGTTCAGCCGGCGCCGGCCGGAGGCGATGAAGGCGTTCGTGCGCAAGGGGCTGGTCAAGCAGCTGCCGGCCGGGTTCGACGTCGACACGCACTTCAGCCCGCCGTACGACCCGTGGGACCAGCGGCTGTGCCTGGTGCCCGACGGCGACCTGTTCCGGGCGCTGCGGTCGGGGAAGGCCGAGATCGTGACCGACCGGATCCGCCGGTTCACCGCGGAGGGCGTCGCGCTCGAGTCGGGGACGACGATCCCGGCCGACGTGATCGTGACGGCCACCGGGCTGAACCTGCTGCCGATCGGCGGCATGCAGCTGTGCCGCGACGGCGAGCCGGTCGACCTGTCCTCGACCGTCTCCTACAAGGGGATGATGATCTCCGGCGTCCCGAACTTCGACATGGTCATCGGCTACACCAACGCCTCCTGGACGCTCAAGGCCGACCTGGTCAACCGCTACGTCTGCCGGCTGCTGCGGCACATGGACGCGAAGGGCTACCGGGTGGCGACGCCGGTGCCGCCGCCGGAGGGCGCGAGCGCGCCGTTCCTCGACCTGACGTCCGGGTACGTGCAGCGCAGCCTCGCGCAGCTGCCGAAGCAGGGGTCGCGGGCGCCGTGGCGGCTGCACCAGAACTACCTCAAGGACGTGCGGCTGATGCGCCGCGGCCCGCTCGAGGACGAGGGCATCCGCTTCTCGTGAGGCGGCCCTTCGTGTTCGCCGGCGCGACGGCGGTCGTCACCGGTGCGGCCAGCGGGATCGGGGAGGCGCTGGCGCACGCGCTGGCCGCCCGGGGCAGCGACCTGGTGCTGCTCGACCGCGACGCCGAACGGCTGGACGGCGTGGCCGGGGACGTGCGGGTGCTGAGCCCCGGCCGCGCGGTCACCACCCGCGTCGTCGACCTGGCCGACGACGCGGCGACCCGGGCGGTGGGGGAGCGGCTGGCCGCCGAGCACCCCGGGACGACGCTGCTGGTCAACAACGCCGGGGTGGCCCTCGGCGGGCGCTTCGACGAGGTGACCCTCGAGGAGTTCGACTGGGTGCTCGACGTCAACTTCCGGGCCGTCGTCCGCCTGACGCACGCGCTGCTGCCGGTGCTCACGGCCAACCCGGGCGCGCACCTGGTCAACGTGTCGAGCATCTTCGGCATCCTCGCCCCGCCCGGGCAGGCGGCGTACGCGGCGAGCAAGTTCGCCGTCCGCGGGTTCTCGGAGGCGCTGCGGGCGGAGCTGGCCGGCGACGGCGTGGGGGTCACCGTCGTCCACCCCGGCGGCATCCGCACCCGGATCGCGGAGTCGGCGCGCGTGGGCTCCGGCGTCGACCCGGCCGAGGCCGCCCGCGGGCGGGAGCAGTTCGCCAGGCTGCTGCGCATCCCGCCCGAGAAGGCCGCCGCGCAGATCGTCGACGCCGTCGAGCGGCGCCGTCCGCGGCTGCTCATCGGCGCCAGCGCGAAGCTCCCCGACGTCCTGGTGCGGCTGTTCCCCGGCTCCTACGGCCGCCCGCTCGCCCGCCTCGCCCGCCGCTGACGGCGACAGTCGCGCGGGGTGAGGTGCGTGTGTGGCGGGTTCTGCGGCCGGTTGCGCCGCAGACGCACATCGCCGCGGGGGAGGGGGGAAGGATGGCGTCGTGCCGCCCGTCGTGACCGCCGCCTTCGTCCGCGCCCACACCCGCCCGGCGCAGCCGTCGCTGGTGCCCGAGGTGACGCTGCAGGTGGCCGACGACGTCGTCGCGCTGTGGGACGCCATGGAGGTGGAGCACGGGGGTGGGTCGGGAGAGGGCATGGCGCAGCCGCCGTTCTGGTCGGCCGCCTGGCCGGGCGGGCAGGTGCTGGCGCGGTTCGTCCTCGACCGCCCGGACGTCGTCGCGGGGCGGCGGGTGCTCGACCTGGGCTCGGGCAGCGGACTGGTGGCGATCGCCGCGGCGCTGGCCGGCGCCGGCGACGTGCTGGCCAGCGAGGTCGACCCCTACGGCCTCACGGCGATCGAGGTGAACGCCGAGGTCAACGGGGTGACCGGCATCCGCGCCACCGGCGACCTGCTGGGCGGGCCGCCGCCGGAGGTGGACGTCGTCCTGGCCGGCGACGTCTGCTACGACCGCGAGATGACCGAGCGGGTGCTGCCGTTCCTCGACCGCGCGGGCGCGGCCGGCGCGGAGGTCTACATCGGCGACCCGGGCCGGATGTACCTGCCGGCCGACCGGCTCACCGAGGTCGCCGCCCACGACGTGCCGGAGACCGAGGGGCCGGGCATCCGCCGGACGACGGTGTGGCGGTATTCCTGAGCCGTTCCGCGACGCTTCTCACCCGGCAATCTCCCGGCCCCCGATTGTCACGAACCGATCACGGCGGTTACCGTGGCTCCCGCCCGCACCGGTCGTCACATCCCCACCGGGGAGTCCGAGCGGGCGCCGCCGAGTCGCCCCCCGGGGCGAGCCGGGGACCCACCGCAGTACTGGGGTGAATCCGCACCCGCGGCCCGTCGAGGGCCGGGGTCGGTAGGGCTGCTTCCCGCCCGAACCCGTCAGCTAACTCGGTAGGCGGCCGTCGGAAGAACGGAGAGCCGCCCCGATGGCGCGCCCCTGCCCCTGCACTCCCGCACGTTCCCGCAGCACCCGGCCCGGCCGGATGCGGGTGTGCCCGCGCATCTGAGCGCACGCGGCCGTCCCTGACGCCGCCGCCGCCCGCGGGCCACCGCCCGAGCACCCCGCTCGACCGGCTCCTCGCCGCCTCCCCGGTGCCCCGCGCCAGCCCTCGCTGCCCGCACGCCCTCCGCGCAGCACGGCCTCGCGCCCTGCTGCGTCGTACCCCCACCGGAGCACCGCAACCCATGAACCTCCGCACCACCATCGCCCGCACGTCCGCCTCCCGCCGCCGGCTGCCCGCCCCGTCGCGCCGTCCCGGCCTCTACCTCGGAGTGGCCGCCGCCGGCGCGGTCATGGTCAACGTGCTGATCGGCGCCGACCCCGCCGCCCAGGCCGACGCCGGGTCCACCCAGTCGGTGGCCGTCGCCCAGGCCCTCGGCCTGTCCGCGCAGTCCGGGCCGGCCCGGGTGACCGAGGACGACCTCGCGCCGCTGGAGGACCTGGCCGCCAGCCGGTCCACCCGCGAGGACGCCGCGACCGCCGCCGCGCAGGCCCAGGCCGCCGCCGAGCAGGCCGAGCTCGAGCGGCAGGCCGCCGAGGCCGCGGCCGCGCAGGCCGCCGCCCAGGCCGCCGCGGAGGCGGCCGCCGCCCAGGCCGCCGCCGAGGCCGCGGCCGCCGAGCAGGCGGCTGCCGCGGAAGCCGCCGCGCCGGCCCCGGGCGGCTCGTACCAGGACTACGCGCTGGCGCAGCTCGGCGGCGACGCCTCCGAGTTCTCCTGCCTCGAGAAGCTCTGGGGCCGGGAGAGCGGCTGGAACCCGAACGCGCAGAACCCGACCAGCACCGCCTACGGGATCCCGCAGTTCCTCGACTCGACCTGGGCGAGCACCGGGATCGCGAAGACCTCCGACCCCTACCGCCAGATCGACGCCGGCCTGATCTACATCAACGAGCGCTACGGCTCGCCCTGCGGCGCCTGGGCGCACAGCCAGTCCACCGGCTGGTACTAGAAGGACCCCTCTGCCCCCCACCGCTCGCACGCTCGCGGCGGGCCCCTGCAGAGGGGCCGTTCCAGCGTGTGAGGCGGTGGGGGAGGATCGCGGCATGCGCGGATGGCTGACCGGTCTCGCGATCGCCGCCGCCGTCATGGTGGTCACCTGGGCCGTGCTGATCGTGCTCGCCCGGCGCCTGCCCGAGGGGACGGCGAAGGAGCTGGCCCGGTTCCTGCCCGACTGCGTCACCGCCGTGCGCCGGCTGCGGGCGCACCCCGCCGTCCCGCGCCAGGCCAGGCTCGCCGTCGGCTTCGCCGGGCTGTGGGTGCTCTCGCCGATCGACCTCATCCCCGAGTTCCTGCCGGTCATCGGGCCCCTGGACGACGTCGTCGTCGTGGCGCTCGCGCTGCGCTACGCCGCCCGGCAGGTGCCTCGGGAGGTCGTGCTCGAGGCGTGGCCCGGCAACCCCCGGCTGATCGAGCGGCTGCTCGGTGCCGCCAAGGAAGGGATCGCGTGACCTCGTCGGGAGACATCGCCCCGTGGTGGACCAGCGCCGTCGTCTACCAGATCTACCCCCGCTCGTTCGCCGACTCCGACGGCGACGGCATCGGCGACCTCGGCGGCGTCCTGCAGCGGCTGGACCACCTCGCGGACCTCGGCGTCGACGTCCTGTGGCTCTCGCCGGTCTACCCCTCGCCGCAGGCCGACAACGGCTACGACATCTCCGACTACCAGGACGTCGACCCGCTCTTCGGGTCGCTGGCCCAGCTGGACGAGCTGATCGCCGCCCTGCACGCGCGCGGCATCAAGCTGGTCATGGACCTCGTGGTCAACCACACCAGCGACGAGCACCCCTGGTTCGTCGAATCGCGGTCCGGGCCGGACTCCCCGAAGCGGGACTGGTACTGGTGGCGGCCGCCGCGCGCCGGCCTGGCCGCCGGGGACCCCGGCGCCGAGCCGACCAACTGGGCGTCGTTCTTCTCCGGGTCGGTGTGGGAGCTCGACGAGGCCAGCGGCGAGTACTACCTGCACCTGTTCGACCGCAAGCAGCCCGACCTGAACTGGGAGAACCCCGAGGTCCGGCACGCGGTGTACGCGATGATGCGGTGGTGGCTCGACCGCGGGGTCGACGGCTTCCGCATGGACGTCATCAACATGATCTCCAAGGACGTCGGCCCGGACGGCGCGCTGCACGACGGGCCCCCGATCCCCGGCACCGGCCTCGGCGACGGCTCGGCGTCCTACCTGGGCGGGCCGCGCATCCACGAGTACCTGCAGGAGATGCACCGCGAGGTCTTCGCCGGCCACGAGAACCCGCTGCTGCTGGTCGGCGAGATGCCCGGCGTCACGGTCGAGGAGGCGCGGCTGTTCACCGACCCGGCCCGGGCCGAGGTCGACATGGTGTTCCAGTTCGAGCACGTGGGCCTGGACCACGGGGTGTCGAAGTGGGACCTGCGGCCGCTGCGCATGCGCGACCTCAAGGCCTCCTTCGGCCGCTGGCAGGCCGGCCTCGCCGACGTCGGCTGGAACTCCCTCTACTGGGACAACCACGACCAGCCGCGCGCGGTGTCGCGCTTCGGCGACGACTCGCCCGAGCACCGCCGGGACTCCGCGACCTGCCTCGCCACGCTGCTGCACCTGCACCGCGGGACGCCGTACGTCTACCAGGGCGAGGAGCTCGGCATGGCGAACTACCCGTTCGCCTCGATCGAGGACTTCCAGGACGTCGAGTCGGTCAACCAGTACCGGACGGCGGTGGCCGGGGGAGCGGACCCCGCCGAGGTCCTGGCCGGCCTGCGGAAGATGAGCCGCGACAACGCCCGGACGCCGGTGCAGTGGGACGCCACGCCGTCGGCCGGGTTCACCACCGGCACGCCGTGGCTGCCGGTCAACCCCGACCACGTCGGGTGGAACGCCGAGGCCCAGCGGGACGACGACACCTCGGTGCTGGCGCACTACCGGCGGCTGATCGCGCTGCGCCACGAGGACCCGGTCGTCGCGCGCGGCGACTTCACCATGCTGCTGCCGGACTCCGACGACGTGTACGCGTTCACCCGGGCGCTCGACGGCGACCGGCTGCTCGTGGTCTGCAACGTGACCAGCCGGCCCTGCCCGATCGGGGAGCTGCTGCCCGAGGTGGTCGGCGCCGAGCTCGTGCTCGGCAACGTGCCGGTCGGCGACCCCGCCGTCCTCGCGCCGTGGGAGGCGCGCGTCCTCCACCTGAGCTGACCCGCCGACGGCCACAGGGGGAAGCGGCTCAGCTCACCACGCCAGGCGGCAGCCCGCCGATGGTGCCCTCACGGCGCTTGCCGCACCGGAGGCAGACCTCCGCTGCATCAGGGCCGTGCGGCCGTTCGTCGGCCGGGTGCGCCTTGACGTAGGCGTGCAGCCCCATCCGGCACCTGAACGCCTTCGCCGCCACCTCGCCACGCTATGGCGGGGCCGGCCGCAGCCGACAGTGCCGTTGGCCCTGCACGGTCCGCTCCCCGCTGGTCCCGCTCGACCGTTATCCCCAACACTGGCACGCCGGGACGGCGTCGGCGCGGCAGGTCAAGCGGCGGACGGGCCACCGAGGTGGATGAGCACCACCCCGGCGACGACGAGGCCGGCGCCCACCCCCTGCCAGACGGTGACCGCCTGCCCGAGGAACGTCGCCCCGATCGCGAACACCAGCAGCGTGCCGACGGCGGACCAGATGGCGTAGGCCAGGCCGACGGGCACCGTCCTCACCACCTGCGCCAGCAGCAGGAACGAGGTGGCGTAGCCGGCGACCACCACGATGCTCGGCAGCAGGACGGTGAAGCCGTCGGTGCGGGGGAGCAGCGAGGTGGCCAGCACCTCGGCGGCGATCGCCCCGCTCAGCAGCAGGTACCCGGTCGCGCCACCCTCCCTCACCGCGCGAAGGCTAGTCCCAGCGGTCGCGGTGGTGGTCCCACCCGCCGAAGTCGCCGGCCTCGGCGGTGGCGGCGGCGGTGAGGGCGACGACGACCAGCAGCACCAGGAACACGCCGGCGAGGAGCACGAGCCGCCGCCGGGTGCGGTCGGCGGCGCCCCACGAGCCGGCGCCCATCAGCGTGGTGCGGGCCTGCAGCGCGGCCGTCGAGGCCACCGCCCGCCAGCCGGGGGCGACCGGCGCGGCGGGTCCCGGGTCGGGCAGGTCGGCGGTCAGCAGCGGCAGCTCGTCGACGTAGCGGGCGGCGAACGCGGCCGTCGTCCGCTCGTGGCCCTCGTCGATGGTCAGCATGCCGGCGGCGACGGCGTCGTGCAGCCGGTGCACCACGGCCTCGCGCTGCGCGTCCGACGCCCGGATCCGGGCGCGGGTGCCGTCGGTGGTGTCGTCGGTCGGTGCGGTCATCGTGCGCTCCCCTCTCGCAGGCAGCGCCGAGAGTGCGCCCCCATCCTGTGCGGGCGCTGTGCACCACTGGCTACCGTCGGGCGGTGACGGTGTGGATCGGCACGTCCGGGTGGAGCTACGACCACTGGGACGGCGTGCTCTACCCGCCCGGCACGCCGCCGTCGGCACGGCTGGGGCACTACGTGCGGCGGTTCGACACCGTCGAGCTCAACGCGAGCTTCTACCGCTGGCCGCGCACCGCGGCCTTCGCCTCCTGGCAGCGGCGGCTGCCGCCGGGCTTCCAGCTGTCGGTGAAGGCTCCGCGCGGCCTCACCCACGCCAAGCGGCTCTACGGGCCCGAGGCCTGGATCCCGCGGTTCCGGGAGTGCTGGCACGAGCTCGGCGACAAGCGGGCGGTGTTCCTGGTGCAGCTGCACCCGAAGCACGAGCGCGACGACGCCCGCCTCGACTTCTTCCTGGCCCAGCTGCCGGACTGGATGCGGGTGGCCGTCGAGTTCCGGCACCCCAGCTGGCACGACGAGGGGGTGTACGCGCTGCTCGAGCGGCACGGCGCCGCCTACGTCGTCATGAGCGGGGCGGGGCTGCCGTGCGTGCTGCGGGCCACCGCGCCGTTCGTCTACGTGCGCATGCACGGTCCCGACGCCACGCACCTCTACGCCGGTTCCTACCCCGACGAGGACCTGCGCTGGTGGGCCGACCGGCTGCGGGAGTGGGCCGGCCAGGGCCGGGACGCGTACGTGTACTTCAACAACGACGGCTTCGGCCACGCGGTCCGCAACGCCGAGACCCTGCGGTCGTTCGTCTAGCCCTCGACCAGCGCGGCCAGCCGGGCCAGCGACTCCCGCCAGCCGAGCTCGTTGGCCTCGGCCGGGACGACGTCGGGCAGCCCCTCGTGGACGGCGACCAGGTCGGTACCGCCGCCATCGGCGTCGGCGAGCGTGACCGTGATCGTCATGGCGCCGCGCAGCGCCGGGTCGTCGCTCTCGAACTCGTCGACCTCGACCACGCGCTCGTCGGGCACCAGCTCGGCGAAGTGCCCGGAGTAGGTGTCGGTGCGCGCCGTCGTCTTGCCGATCCCGTCGGCGCCGTCGTAGGTCAGCGAGACGCGCAGCCGGCCGCCCTCGCGTGCGTCCCACTCGTGCACCTCGGAGGTCATGCCCGGCGGCACCTTCCAGCGGGCGACCGCGTCGCGGTCGAGCAGCGCCCGGTAGACCGCCGGGCGGGGGGCGGCGATGTGCCGGGTCACCCGCGTCGGGCCCATGCCCGCTATCTCACCACCAGGGACGCGGGTCTCAGCAGCGCGACGGCCAGGCCCGCGACCACGACGCCGGTGGCGTTGAGGACGGCGTCCAGCGGCGAGACCACCCGCCCCAGGGGCAGCGCCCACTGGAGCAGCTCGATGCCGGTGCCCGCGGCGACGCCGAGGACGGCGAGCGCCGGCAGCCGCCCGAGCACCGGCCACCGGAACACGGCCAGCGCGGCGGGCACGACCAGCAGCGCGAGGTTGCCCACCAGCTGCAGGGCGACCGACGGCGAGCCCAGGCCGGTGAGGTACCAGCGCAGCTCGGACGTCGGCGCCCCCCACGACCAGCCGGCACCGTCGGGCGTGAGGGTGAGCAGCGCGACGACGGCCAGGGAGGCCAGCAGGGCGGCGGTCAGCGCGGGGCGTCGGTCGGCCATGGGCCCACCGTCCACCGGGTTCCTGTGCCGTTCCTGTGGGCGGCGGCGGTCACAGGGCACGCACACCGGGAACACAGCCGGGGCGCGGACCGTGGTAGGGGAACGAGAGGAGCGGTCCGTGCTCACGACCGAGGTCCCCCGCGCGCGGGACGGCGCGCGGTCCCCGGCCCGTCCGGTGCTCGTCGTCGTCGGTGGCCTGCCCGGCAGCGGCAAGACGACGCTGCTGCGCCGGCTGCTCGCCGGTGCGCCGCCCGGGATCGAAGGGTTCGACTCCGAACAGGTCACCGAGCGGCTGCGCGCGGCGGGCGTCCGGCTGCCGTACCGGCTGCTGCGGCCGTGGGTGCACCTCTGGCACCGGCGGCGGGTGCTCCGCGGCATCCGGTCGGCCGCGCCGGTCGTCGTCCTGACCGATCCGTGGACGCACCGGGGCTGGCGCGACGCGGTGCTCGCCGCCGCGGCGCGGGCCGGCCGCGCCGTGCGGCTGGTCCTGCTCGACGCCTCGGCGCAGCAGGCCGCCGGCGGCCAGACCGCCCGCGGCCGGAGCATCCCGCCGCGGTCGATGCGCCGGCACGTCGCCCGGTGGGACGACGTGCTGTGGACGGTGGCCGACGACGGGCCGGCAGGGGTCGCCTCGTCGCTGGTCGTGGACCGGTCGGAGGCCGACCGGCTCACCCTCGCCGAGCTCCTGCCACCGCGCTGAGGCGTCCAGCGAACTCGCAGGCCGGCGTCCAGCTCCGGCCAGACGAGGAGGTCGTCGACCAGGGCCTCGCGACCGACCCGGAGACCTCCTCCGGCCGCCGGCGCGTGCTCCGGTTCCTGGGCATCGGCGCCGCCTCGGTCGGTCTCGCGGCCTGCGGCCCTACCCGGGCGCCGCCGAGGGCGTGCCCGGGACCCTCGAGCTCACGATCGCCGACCTCGCGAACGGTGGGGGTGCCGTTCGAGGGAGGACGGCGGCGTGAGCCGGCTGGCCACCGTCACCGGCGACGTGAGCGGTGGCTGCACGGTGACGCCGGCCGTGGCCGTCGACACCACGACCACCGCGACCGGCGGCGGCGCACCGGGCGGCGGCATGGCGGGATCCCCGCCGGGTAGGTAGCGACCGTGTCCGCACCGTCCGTGAACCGCGCCCCCCGGCCCAGCAGCCTGGCCGACGTCCTCGACGTGGTCCTCGACAAGGGCATCGTCATCGACGCCTACGTCAGGGTCGCGCTGCTCGGCATCGAGCTGCTGACCGTCGACGCGCGCGTCGTCATCGCCAGCGTCGACACCTACCTGCGCTTCGCCGAGGCGGTGAACCGGCTCGACCTCTACCCGGGCGAGCAGCCGAAGGGCCTGCCCGGCCTGTTCGAGGAGGGCGTCGAGGGTGCGGCCAAGTCGGTGGTCAAGAAGAAGCTGTCGCACCCGTTCGGTTAGGACCCCGGTTCCCGGGCACGGAGGCCCCCACCCGGGCACCGTGCAGCCGCCGCCCCGGTCAGGGGCGGGCGGCGGCTGGTGCGGGCGCCGACTCGCTGACAGGCTTGGCCGATGATCTTCATCACCGCCAAGTTCCGGATCCGTCCCGAGGACGCCGACGACTGGCCGTCGATCAGCAAGGCGTTCACCGAGGCCACGCGCGCCGAGCCGGGCTGCCTGTGGTTCGACTGGTCGCGCAGCCTGGACGACCCGACCGAGTACGTCCTGGTGGAGGCGTTCCGGGACGGCGACGCCGGCGCCGCGCACGTGCAGTCCGACCACTTCAAGGCCGCGCAGCGGGAGCTCCCGCCGCACCTCGCCGAGACGCCGCGGATCGTCAACTTCACGGTCCCGCAGGACGACTGGTCGGAGCTGGGGGAGTTGCGGGTCGACCGCTCCTGAGATCGGGTCTGCCCGCCGACCGTGTGCGCAGACCGTCAGTGGGAGCGCCCCGGGCTGCCAGTTCGCGCACACGGTCGGCCGCGGCGGCCGGTCAGCTCGCCGGACCGCCGAGCAGGGCGGCGTAGCGCTCGAGGTAGAGCGGCCAGCCCTCGGGGTGGGCGACGCCGTCGGACAGCGACTCCCAGCCGGGGCCGTGCCGGTCGAGGTGGCGGTGCTCGAGCTCGACGCGCGTCCGGCCGGGCTCCTCGGCCACGAACCGGACCTCGACCTCGCTGGCGTTCTCGGGATCGGCCTCGATCTGCCAGGTGGGGCCGATGTCCCAGCTGAACACGACCCGGTGCGGCGGCTCGTAGACCAGCACCCGCGCCCAGCGGCACTCGCTGCCGTCGGTGGCCCGGTCGTAGATGTGCCCGCCGACCCGCGGCTCGAAGACGGTCTCGGCGATCGGGGCGCCGAGCAGGTTGTGCTCCGGCGGCTTGATCTCGCCGAACCGGGAGGTGAACACGGTGAAGGCCTGCTCGATCGGCGCGGCCACGACGATCTGCCGGCGGACCACCGCCGCTGGTGCCTGGGTCATCCCTGCTCCTTGTCGGGTTGCTCGACGACGTCTCCGTAGGCGGACAGGGCCCGGCTCCAGAAGGTGTCGAGCTGGTCCCGCAGTGCCGCGACCGCCGTGGGGTTGAGGCGGTAGATCCGGCGGGTGCCGGCGGACCGCTCGCTCACCAGGCCGGCGTCCTTGAGCACCTTGAGGTGCTGGGACACCGCCGGGCGGCTGACCGGGAGCTCCGCGGCGAGCTCCCCCACGGCGCGGGGCCGCTCGGCGAGGCACTCGACGATGGCGCGCCGCGTCGGATCGCCCAGCGCCGCGAAGCCCTCGTCGCTTCGGTCAGCCCCCACGAACGGTAAGTTTGCTCTTACCGATGGGTCGACGTCAAGACATGGCGCCCTGTCGCCTCGTCGACATGGCGACCGTGCTCAGCCGAGCAGCACCCGCTTCTCCAGCCATTCGTTGCGGAAGGCCCCGCGCGGGTCGAGCCGCTCGACGAGGGCGACGAAGTCGGCGTGCCGCCCGTACAGCGGGGCGATCCGCGCGGCGCCGGCGGTGAAGACCTTGCCCCAGTGCGGCCGCGCCCCGAACGGGGCGAGCGCCTTCTCGAGGGCCGGCAGCAGCGCCTCGACCTCGCGCTGCCGCGGCTGCCAGGTGAAGTGCAGGGCGACCGAGTCGCGGTCGGACGCGGTGCTCATCCACAGCCGGTCGGCGGCGACGGTCCGGATCTCGCACACCTGCAGCAGCGGGCGGATCCGGTCGGCCAGGCGGCGGACCGCCCCGATCGCCGCCACCGCGTCGGCGCGGGGGAGCAGGTACTCCGACTGCACCTCGTCGCCGGCGCTCGGGGTGAACCCCATGCGGAAGTGCGGCAGCCGGTCCGACCACGGCCCCGGCCGGCCGAGCTGCGGGGTGGCGAACCGGGGGTCCTGGCCCGGCACCGGGTTGCGGTCCTCGGGGGCGGGGACGGCGCCGAACAGCTCGTCGCCGGCCAGCTCGCCACCGCGGTCCTTGACCCAGACCTGGGCGCCGTCGTCGTCCCACCGCGTGAACACGCTGACGCTGTAGCCGCGGGCCATGACGTCGCCGAAGTGGGCGGCCAGCGCGTCCCAGGGCAGCCGTTCGTACACCCGCTGCGCCACCTCGTAGGCCGGCTCCACCTCCAGCGTGACCCGGGTGACCGCACCGAGCGCGCCCAGGCCGACGACCGCGCCGGCGAAGTCGTCGTCGCCCCGCGCCAGCCGGACGAGCTCGCCGGACGACGTGACGAGCTCCAGCGCGGCGACCGCCGTCGCCAGGTTGCCGTTGCCGACCCCCGAGCCGTGCGTCGCGGTCGCGACCGCGCCCGCGACCGAGATGTGCGGCAGCGACGCCAGGTTGTGCAGCGCCAGGCCCTCGCCGGCCAGCACCCCGGCGAGCTCCCCGTAGCGCATGCTGCCGGGCAGTGACACCGTGCCGGCCTCGTGGTCGACGACGACCTCGGCCGGCAGTGCGTCGAGGGAGAGCAGCTCGGCCGAGTCGGCGATGTCGTTGAACGAGTGCCGCGAGCCGAGCACCCGGATCCGGGGCGCCGCGGCCACCAGCTCCTGCACCTGCTCGAGGGTCTTCGGCTCGTGCAGCCGCTCCGCCCGGTAGGCGTAGTTGCCCGCCCAGGTGGTCCCGACGCCGGTCACGGCGCGGGGGTGCCGGCCGGCGTGACGACGAGCCAGACCCCGCCGTACTCCTCGACGTCGTGGCAGAAGACCTGCCCGGGGTCCTCGTGGGCGTAGTAGTACAGCGGATGACCGGCGTAGGTGACCTGCACGGACCCATCTTCGCGCGGCGTCGTCCCGAGCAGGTCGGCGCGCACCTCGCCGGCGGCGACCGGCGGCCCGTCGGTGAGCACCGGCGGCCAGTCGACGGCGCAGTCGTCGTAGCAGTCCGGGGTGCTCGTCGTCTCCCGGTCGAACAGGTAGATCGCCTGCCCGACGTCGTCGAACAGCATCGTCCCGTAGTCGCTGCCCCCGGTGGTGACCACCTGACCGGGCGCGACCGGGCTGGGCGGGGGCGTGGTCTGCGAGGGAGCCGCCGTCGTCGAGGTCGCGGTGGGGGAGGACGTCGACGGCGACGTCGTCCCGGCCGCCGACGACGACGGCTCGCCGCCGCAGCCGGCGACGAGCAGGCACGCGACGCCTGCTAGGCCGGCTGCCCGCACCCGCGGCTGCATGCCCGTCATCCTGCCGGGAGCAGCGGTCCTGTCAACGCCGCATCGCCGACCGGCCGGCCCCGGGCGACGCCTCGGCCGCGAGCAGCGGCAGCGGCCGCCACGGGACCAGCACCGACAGCGCGATGACGCTGGTCGAGCGGACGACGTTGGGCGAGCGGCCCAGCTCCACGAGCACCTGCTGCAGGGCCTCGTGGGAGCGCGCGGCGACCCGGCACAGGACGTCGCCGCTGCCGGTCGTCGCGTGCGCCTCGAGCACGCCGGGGATCGCCTCCAGGTCGTGCCGGACGGCGTCGAGCGCGCCCTGCGCGATCTCCAGGGTGACGAAGGCCTGGACGCCGAAGCCGGCCGCGGCGACGTCGACGTCGGGCCCGTGCCCGGTGACGACGCCGGTGCGCTCCAGCCGCTCCAGCCGGGCGGTGACCGTCCCGCGGGCCACGCCGAGCAGCCGGGAGAGCTCCAGGTCGCCGGCCCGCGGGTGCTCGCGCAGGGCGGTGAGGAGGGCGACGTCGAGGGTGTCCACGGCTGTGCAGTCTGCACAGCACCTGGCCGTGAGCGCTAGACCGAGCGGTCACCAGTGACAGCATCGGGCGTACCGCTTGCGCAGTGCGCCGGACCGGGTGTGCGCTGGACCACGACCCCCGTGCGCGAAGGAGGAGCCATGAGCCTGGACTCGGTGCTCAACGACGAGGAGCGCCTGGCGCAGCTGGACCTCGACCAGCTCAAGCAGCTCGTCGGCCTGGTCGAGCACGACGACTCGACCGACCCGTTCCCCGTGTCGGGCTGGGACGCGCTGGTGTGGACCGTCGGCAACGCGGTGCAGACCGCGCACTTCTTCCAGTCCGCGTTCGGCATGGAGCTGGTCGCCTACTCCGGCCCGGAGACCGGCAACCGCGACCACCACGCCTATGTGCTGACCTCCGGGGCCGCCCGGTTCGTCGTCCAGGGCGCCTACGACCCGGCCAGCCCGCTGGCCGACCACCACCGCGCGCACGGCGACGGCATCGTCGACATCGCGCTGACCGTTCCTGACGTCGACCGCTGCATCGCCCACGCCCGCGCGCAGGGGGCGACGGTGCTCGAGGAGCCGCACGACGTCACCGACGAGCACGGCACCGTCCGCCGGGCCGCGATCGCCGCCTACGGCGACACCCGGCACTCGCTCGTCGACCGCTCGCGCTACTCCGGGCCGTACCTGCCCGGCTTCGTCGAGAAGCACTCCACGTTCGTGAAGCGCCCGGGCGCGCCCAAGCGGCTGTTCCAGGCCGTCGACCACGTCGTCGGCAACGTCGAGCTCGGCGCCATGGACGCCTGGGTCGACTTCTACAACCGGGTCATGGGCTTCACCAACATGGCCGAGTTCATCGGCGAGGACATCGCCACCGACTACTCGGCGCTGATGAGCAAGGTCGTCGCCAACGGCAACCACCGGGTCAAGTTCCCGCTCAACGAGCCGGCGCTGGGCAAGAAGAAGTCGCAGATCGACGAGTACCTGGAGTTCTACGGCGGGCCCGGC
The DNA here is from genome assembly GCF_054050275.1 of Geodermatophilus sp. SYSU D00691. NCBI lineage: Bacteria > Bacillati > Actinomycetota > Actinomycetes > Geodermatophilales > Geodermatophilaceae > Geodermatophilus > Geodermatophilus sp. SYSU D00691. Next base: position 122,447 of record NZ_JBJGYZ010000005.1, on the reverse strand, counting down.
GCGCAGCACGTGGCACTGGCGACCAACGACATCGTCGGCACCGTCGACGCCATGCGCGCCGAGGGCATCGAGTTCCTCACGACGCCGGACTCCTACTACTCCGACCCCGAGCTGCGGGCCCGCATCGGCACCGTCCGTGCGCCGATCGAGGAGCTGCAGGAGCGGGGCATCCTGGTCGACCGCGACGAGGACGGCTACCTGCTGCAGATCTTCACCAAGCCCACCGGCGACCGGCCGACCGTCTTCTTCGAGCTCATCGAGCGGCACGGCTCGCTCGGCTTCGGCAAGGGCAACTTCAAGGCCCTCTTCGAGGCCATCGAGCGCGAGCAGGAGCGCCGCGGCAACTTCTGAAAGGACCCCGCCGCCCCCCACCGCTCGCACGCTCGCAGCCGGAGCCTGCAGCGGGGCCGTTCCAGCAGCTCACCAGGTCGCTTCCGCGACGATCCCCAGCCAGGCGGCCCCGGCGGGGGAGAGCACGAACAGCTCCACCGGGAAGCCGTCGGGGCCGCGCAGGTTGAGGTGACCCCCGGCATCGGTCCGGACGACGCCGGAGTTCTCGACGCCGAGCTCGTCGAGGCGCCGCACCCAGGCCTCGAGGGCCGCGTCGTCGGGCACGGCGAGGGCCAGGTGGTCCAGGCCGGTGCGGCGCTCGTCGAACGGGCCGGTGACCGCGCCGCCGTGGTCGGTCAGCCCGACCGCGACCAGCGCCGTCCGGTGCAGCAGGAACGCGAACGCCTCCTGCCGCTCGACCAGCTCGAAGCCCATCGCGCGGCTCCAGAAGGCGACCGCCGCGTCGACGTCGGGGACGCTGAGGCCGACGTGGCTGAAGCCGGCGAGGGCGGTCACCGCCGGTGCCCGTCCAGGCGGGCCTCGGTGAGCGCCCGCAGGCGGACGGGGGCGCCGCAGCACATCGCGACGAGCCCCATGCACGTGCCGAGCGCGGTGAGCAGGCGGCGGGGGAAGGTGTCCTGATCTGCCATGCGGCGAGCGTCGCGGCGGAGCGGGGACCGTCGCGTCGGGGAAACCCCTCGACACGTCCGCCGGGGCATAGCGTCCAGGGCCGTGCTCGTGGGACGCGCGGCGGAGCTCGCGGCGATCGCCGCGACGCTGGACGACGCCCGCGCCGGCCGGTGCCGCGCCCTCCTCCTCGAGGGCGAGCCGGGCGTCGGCAAGACGACGCTGCTCGACGCGGCCGTCGCGCGGGCCGACGGGTTCCGCTGCCTGCGCACGACCGGGGTCGAGGCCGAGCTCGGCCTCGGGCACGCGGGCCTGCTGGAGCTGCTCACCCCGCTGCGCGCCCTCCTGCCGGAGCTGCCCGTCCCGCAGGCGCGGGCCCTCGCCGCAGCGCTCGGCTGGGCGGACGGGCCGGCGGCGGGGGAGCGGTTCCTGGTCGCGGCGGCGACGATGGCCCTGCTGGCCCGGGCGGCGGAGGACGACCCGGTCGCCGTCGTCGTCGACGACGTGCAGTGGGTGGACCGGGAGTCCGCGCGGGCGGTGGCGTTCGCCGCCCGGCGGCTGCGGCACGACCGGGTGGCGTTCGTGCTCGCCCGCCGGCCGCCCGCGGACGACGACGAGCTCGCCGACCTGCCCCGGCACCGGCTGGCCGGGCTGACCCCGGCCGCGGCGGCGGAGCTGCTCGGCACCGCGGTGGCGCCCGCCCTGGTCGCCCCGCTGGTGGCGGCGACCGCGGGCAACCCCCTCGCCCTGGTCGCCACCGCCCGGTCGCTCACCGCCGAGCAGCGCCGCGGGTCCGCGCCGCTGCCCGAGGTGCTCCCCGGGGCCGACCGGCTCGACGGCTTCGACCGGCTCGTCGCAGCGCTGCCGCCCGCCGCCCGGCGGGCCGCCCTGCTCGCCGCGCTGTCCGGCGGTCCGGAGGCCGGACCGGTGGGCGAGGCGCTGCGCGCGGCCGGTGAGGACGCCGAAGCCGCCCTGGGCGAGGCCGAGCGCGCCGGCGTGCTCCGCCTCGGCCCGGGCACGCTCGCCTTCCCCCACCCGCTGCTGCGGTCGGCGGTGCTCCGGTCGGCCGCGCCGGACGCGCGCCGGGCCGGGCACGCCGCGCTGGCCGACGCGCTCGCCGGCGATCCCGACCGCGCCGTCCGGCACCGGGCGCAGGCGGTCGTCGGCGCCGACGACGCCCTCGCCGACGACCTCGAGCGCCTGGCCGCGCGCGAGCGGGTGCGCAGCGGCTTCGCCGCCGCCTCCGCCCTCCAGGAGCAGGCGGCCCGCCTGCACGCTGCCTCCGACACCGCGGCGACCGCCCGGTCCGGGGCGGTCGAGGACGCGTTCCTCGCCGGCGACCCGGGCCGGGTGCGGACGCTCGCCGCGCACGTGCTGGCCGGTCCTGCGCCGGCCGGGGCCCGCGGCCGCGCGCTGCTGTGCCTGGGCACGCTCGAGCACTACGCGGGCTCGGTGCCGGCGGCGCCGGCGCTGCTGCGGGAGGCCGCGGCGTGCACGACCGGCGTCGTCCGGCTGCGGGCGCTCACCGAGCTCGGCGTGACCGGCTACCGCCTCGCCGCGCCGGCCACGGTCACCGAGGTCGCCGACGAGATCGCGGCCACCGCCGACCGCACCGACCCCGAGCAGGCGGTGCTCGCCGACTACGCCCGGGCCGCCGCGCTCGGGTTCGCCGGCGAGTGGGCCGCGGCCCGGCCGTTCGCCCTGCGGGCCTTCGCCGTGCTGGAGCGCGAGCCGAGCCTGCGCGACGAGCCCCGCTACCTGTTCCTCGCCCTCCTCGCGCCCGGGTGGGCCGACGACCTGACGCTCCTCGACGGGGTGCTCGACCGCCGGCTGGCCGCGGCGCGGGCCGCCGGCGCGCTGGGCGTGCTGCCGCCGGTCCTCGGCCTGATCGCCACCGGCGCCCTGGCCACCGGCGAGCACCGGGTGGCCTACGCCGCCGCGGGCGAGTCCGTCGAGCTCGGCACCGAGCTGGGCTACGTCGCCGACGTCGCCACCGCCTGCGAGGTGCTGGCCTGGGAGGAGGCGGCGCGTGGCCGGCACGCGCAGGCGGCGGACGCGCTCGCCCGCGCCCGCGAGCTGGAGGAGCGGGCCGGCGTCCTGGACGGGGCGGTGCAGCTGCACCTCGCCGACGCCTTCACCGCGCTCTGCCGCGGCGACCTGGCCCGCGTCGCCGCCGTCCTGGAGGGTCGGATCGCCGCCGACGGCGGTCGGCTGATGCGGGGTGAGTACGAGCTGGCCGTCGCCCCCGACCTGGCCGAGGCCTACCTGGGCCTCGGCCGCCGGGACGACGCCGCCGCGCTGGCCGCCCGGCACGCGGCACTGCACCGCGACTCGCCGGTGCCCGGCATCCGGGCCGACGTCGAGCGGCTCGCCGGCCTGCTCGCCGCCGACGACGCGGCGGCCGACGCCGCGTTCGAGCGCGCGCACGAGGCGCTCGCGGCGGCGGCCGACCCGTTCGCCGCGGCCCGCACCCGGCTGCTGCACGGCGCACGGCTGCGGCGGGCCGGGCGGCGGGTCGAGGCCCGCGCGCAGCTGGACCGCGCCGCGGAGGCGTTCGACGGCATGGGCCTCGACGGCTGGACCCGGCGGGCCCGCGACGAGCTGGCCGCCACGGGGCTGCGGGCGCGGCGCGGGCCGGCCGCGGGGGAGGAGCTGACCTCGCAGGAGACCCGGGTCGCCCTGCTGGTGGCGCAGGGCCTGGCCAACAAGGACGTGGCCGCGGCGCTGTTCCTCAGCCCCAAGACCGTGGAGCACCACGTGACGAGCATCCTGCGCAAGCGGGGCCTGCGGTCCCGCGCCGCCGTGGCCGCGGAGTTCGCCGGCCGCTGACGGGGCTCAGCGGAGGCCGCGCGTGCGGAGCTCGTCGAGGAGCAGCGCGGCCGTCGGCTCGGTGGTCCGCAGGCCGCCGGTGCCGCCGTGCCCGTGCAGCGAGCGCCACTCCGCGAGCAGCACGTCGTCGGGCAGCGACGCCAGCAGCCGACGGTGCAGGTCCGCGTCGGTCCCCGGACCACTCGCGGGCCCGGCCCGGCGCGGTTCGGGGGTCGCCAGCAGCCAGTGCCAGGTGAGGAACGTCCCGCCGAGGATCAGGGCGGTCAGGAGGACGCCGCCGATCGGCCCCAGGTGCTCCGCCGCGGCCGCCGCCCCCGGGAGACCCGCCACGAGGACCGCGACGGCGACCGGGTGCGGCACGGGTGGGAGGCCGTCGGGGGCGCGGCGCAGCAGGGCGGCGACCGCCCCGCCCACGGCGGCCACCGCCGCGGCGGTGATGGCGACGGTCGCCGGGTGCAGGAGCACACCGGTGAGGGCGAGCGTGACGTAGACGAGCAGGGCGCCCGCGCGCACGAACGGCAGCAGCGCAGTTGCCCGCACCGGCGGCCAGGAACCGTTCCTCCCCATCGCTGCCTCCTCCGTCGACCCGCGAGCCGTCGATACCCAGAGGGATGGCCCGCCACCGGCCCGGGCTCACGCGATGGGGGCGTTCGTCATCCCATCGCAGAGCGCGACCGTGGCGGGCGGCAGGATGCCGGCATGCCGATCGTCCTGCTCGTCCGCCACGGCCAGGCCTCCTTCGGGGCGGCGGACTACGACAGCCTCTCCGAGCTCGGGCGGCGGCAGGCCGAGCTCACCGGCCGCTGGCTGGCCGGCCGCGGGCTGCGCGACCCGGTCGCCGTCCACGGCTCGCTGCGCCGCCAGCGCGACACCGCCGCGCTCGCCCTCGCCGCGGCCGGCCTCGACGTGACGCCGGCCGCCGACCCGCGCTGGGACGAGTACGACCACATCGACCTGGTCCGCCGCTACGCCGGCGCGCAGGGGAGGGACGAGCCGCGCAGCTCGCGGGAGTTCCAGGTCGTCCTGGACGCCGCGCTGACCGCGTGGGTGGAGCACGGCGACGAGGGCGGCTGGCCGGCGTTCACGTCGACCGTCGGCGCGGCGCTGCGCGAGCTCGTCGCCGGTGTGCGGCCGGGGCAGGACGCCGTCGTCTTCACCTCCGCCGGCGTCATCGCCGCGGTGTGCGCCGAGCTGCTCGGCAGCGGCGCCGGCGGGCTCGTGGCCCTCAACCGGGTGGCCGTCAACGGCGCCGTCACCAAGCTCGCCGCCGGGCGCTCCGGGCTGGCCCTGCTGACCTTCAACGAGCACAGCCACCTGGGCGGCGACGACCTCACCTACCGGTGACCCCGGCCGCCGACTAACTTGGTGGGCAGTGCAGTAACCCCCCACAGGGAGGCCCGCATGGCCAGGCTCGAGGGCAAGGTCGCGTTCATCACCGGGGCGGCCCGCGGGCAGGGGCGCGCGCACGCCGTCCGGTTCGCCGAGGAGGGTGCCGACGTCGTCGCCGTCGACGCGCTGGCCGACGTCGGCAGCGTCGGCTACCCGATGGCCACCGAGGCGGACCTGGAGGAGACCGTCCGGCTGGTCGAGCAGCGGGGACGGCGGATCGTCGCCCGCCGGGCCGACGTCCGTGACGGCCCGGCGCTGCAGCGGGCGCTCGACGAGGCGGTCGCCGAGCTCGGCCGGCTCGACGTCGTCGTCGCCAACGCCGGCATCGCGTCGTTCGGCCCCGCCGAGGAGCTCTCGGACGCCATGTGGGACGACATGATCGACATCAACCTCAGCGGTGTCTTCCGCACGGTCCGCGCGGCGATCCCGCACCTGAAGCGCACCGGGGACGGCGGCGCCGTCGTGCTCATCGGCTCGGTCGGCGGGCTGCGCGGCATCGCGAACATCGCCCACTACAGCGCCGCCAAGTTCGGCCTGGTCGGGTTGATGAAGGTGCTCGCCCTGGAGCTCGCCGGGCACCGCATCCGGGTCAACGTCGTCCACCCGACCAACGTCGACACCCGGATGATCCACAACGACGCGCTCTACCGCCTCCTCTTCCCCGACCGGGACCCGTCCACGGTCAGCCGCGAGGAGGCCTGGGAGGTGATGAGCGGGATGCCGCTGCTACCGATCGGGTGGGTCGACACCGCCGACGTCACCGAGGCGTTGCTCTACCTGGTCTCCGACAGCGGCCGGCACGTCACCGGGATCGAGCTGCCGGTGGACGCCGGGCACTCCCTCCGGTGAGGATCCGGGGCGCCACGGCGCTGGTCACCGGCGCCAACCGCGGCCTCGGCCGGGTGTTCGTCGAGGCGCTGCTCGCCCGCGGGGCGGCGACGGTGTACGCCGGGGCCCGCGACCCGCGCTCGGTGGACGTGGCCGACGGCCGGGTGGTGCCGGTCCGGCTCGACGTCACCGACGCCGCCGACCGCCGGGCCGTCGCCGACCGGTGCACCGAGCTCGACCTGCTGGTCAGCAACGCCGGGCTGGCGCCGGCCGGCCCGGTCCTGGGCACGTCCGAGGCGGTCGCCCGGGAGACCTTCGAGGTCAACGTGTTCGGTCCGCTGGCCCTGGTCCAGGAGCTGGCGCCGGCGCTGCGCCGCCGCCGCGGGGGCGTGCTGTTCGTCAACTCGGTGACCGGCCTGGTCGTCTCCCGCAGCTCGCCGGTCTACGGGGCCAGCAAGGCCGCCGCCCGCATGCTCGCCCTGGCGGTGCGGGAGCAGCTCGCGGCCGACGGCGTCGTCGTCACCACCTCGCACCCGGGGTTCGTCGACACCGACATGGCGGCCGGAGTGCCGTACCCGAAGGCGTCGCCGGCCGAGGTGGTCGAGCGCTCGCTGGACGGGTGGGAGGCGGGGGAGACGGCGGTGTTCCCCGACCGGCTCGCCGAGCTGGTCCGGCAGGCCCTGTCCGAGCGGACGGCGGAGGCGCTCGGCGAGCCGCAGCGGCTGATGACCGGCCTGGTGGCCGAGCTCTGAGAGCCACCGGCCGGTCCGTCGTCCGCGCTGCTCGAGCCGCTGAGCCCGCCGTCGGACGTTCCCGCGGGAACGCCGCAAGGCCCGTCGCTTGCGGCGTTCCCGCGGGAACGTCGACTCGACGTCACCGCGCGGAGCAGGGGCGTGAGGGGACCGGTGCTGCGGTTGCGGCACCGCTCTCTCGGTTCACGACCATCCGGCTGATGTGAGTCCCGTTCGTTCACGCGACCGGGCAGGAGCCGGCCCTGCTCCGAGGAGGCGTTAGGGAGACCGTCGCCGCGGCGGCGTGCAACTCTCCGAAGCCGTGCTGCGACGATCGGGACCACCGGCTTCGTCATCATCCTGGCCGGCATCCTGATCGCCGGATGCCGCCGCTGGCGTCGCGGGAAGGGGGCCCCGCGACATGCTGGCGACTGCGTCCTCGCAGGCAGAGGCCCGGCCGACTGGTCCTGGTACGTGCCAGCGGGGCTCGCAGCCCTCGTGACAACGGTCGTCCTGGCCCGCATCTACTTCCGCAAACGTTCTGCCCTCGGACGGCTGGCGTGTCCTCAAGCGGCCCACTCCGGGACACCCAGAGGCTGAGGACATCGCGGGAGGGCGAAGCGACTGGGCGGCCGAAGGCAGCGAAGTTCAGGGGCCGTGGAGCGGCTGCACCTACCGGCTCACGAGCAGGACCAACGCGGCAGTGCAAGGGGCGCTGACAGCGCTGTTCGTTCTGAGTCGGGCACCATCCGGGGCAGCTGCGACCATCTCACTCGAGATCGCTCACGAGAGGGGCGCCATCATCGCCGAGCACGATGGTCAGGCGCCGGGCTGTCTCATGACCAAGCCGGTCCACCGCGGCCTGTACGTCGGGCGGCCGTCCTGCCGGCAGACGGGCGACGTCACACAGGGGCGCCGAGTGGTGGGTGCTCGAGCACGCGGGGCCTGTACTCGACCATCTGGATGCGGCCGTCGAAGGTGCGGTGCTCGATCATCTCTAGGGCGACGTCCGGATAGCCGTCGTAGATGCGTTCAGTGCCCGTGGCCCCTGTGATCACCGGGAACATCCCGACCCGGAAGCGGTCGACGAGTCCGGCCCGTAGCAGAGACCGGCACAGGCTGAGGCTGCCGATCGTGCTGAGGAGCCCCGAGCTGTTCTCCTTCATGGCGCGGACCGCCTCGACGGCGTCGCCGCGGACGAGCGTGCAGTTGGCCCACGTCAGCGGCTCCTCGAGCGAGGAGGAGAACACCACTTTGGACGCTTGCGTGAGCTCGTCGACGGACGCCTCTTCTTCGGGCCTGAACTCGTCTTGGCCATCCGGGACCTCACCGGCGGCAAAGCCCGACATCAAGCGGTAGGTGTTCGCTCCCATCAGGTACGTGACCTCCGGCTGCTCACCGAGCCAGGCGAGGTACTCCGGGCCCTCGAGGCCCCAGAACCCAGGCCATCCCTCACCCGATGCGTAGCCGTCGAGGGAGGTGATGAAATCGACGAGAAGCTCCGACATGGCGGTGTCCCTTCCTCGGATGTCACGAGCGTGGACCGGCCGGGAGCCACGGACTCATCGGCTGCTCTGTGGGGTGACGGGGAGTTCCCGCGGGAACGTCGAGCCGGACACGACGGGGCCGAAGCGTCTTCCTGGTCATCCGGTTGTCCCTGAGCGGCCCACTCAGGGCGACTCACGGCGGGGCGTTCAGACTCGCGGCGGGTTGAACGAGGCGAGCCGGTGTGGCGACGTGCTGCATCCGGCGCTCATCCGAGCCAACAGCGGATGGCTCGGATGGCTCGAGAGCCACCTGCAGCGCGCATCGGCGGCGTCGCACGAGTCCGGAGATGTTCAGGGGCGATGCTCGCTCCGAGCACTCCGGCGGCCAGCCTAGGGAGGAGGTGGGCCTGATCCAGTCCCAGCGCAGCAAGCACGTCGGCGTCGAGCCAGGTGTCGATCCCCTCCGGCAGCTTCGCGGCGACCCGGTCGGCGAGCCTGTTGTCCCCCTGGGCGCGCAGCATCCTCACCAACTCGTCGCGATTGATCTTCATGGTTCCCCCAGCCCTTCGAGTGCGGCCGCGGCGCCTGTGCTCCGTGGCAGCGCGCAGTGTTCTCCCGGGAAGGAGGGCTGATCACCTCCGAAAGGAGGAGGCCGGTGCACATGCCAGTGCCAGACTTCGGTCGGAAGTTCGTACCGGGCACCGGGGCTGTCTGAATCGAGGTTCCGACATGACCACTTCGGTGACGGGTCCCGACGTGGACCGCCTGATCCGTCTGGCGCTCCCACAGCTGCGCAGAGCGACCGGGGTCGAGAGTGCGATCGGCGGTCCGGTGAGCCGCGGCGGACGGCGGCTGGTCATCACCAGTCTCGACACGATGCTCACGCCCGTGTTCCTCGGGCAGGTGTTCTCACCCGGCATGGGCGTGAACGGCAAGGCGCTGCAGCTCGGCCGGCCGGTCGCGGTCGACAACTACCTCGCCTCCACGCGGATCACCCACCCGTTCGACGCCAAGGTTCGCCAGGAGCACCTCCAGAGCATCTTCGCGGTGCCAGTCCACGCCGGCGGCCACATCCAGGCGGTCCTCTCGGGCGGGCTGCGGAGCGGGGAGCCTCTCGGGGATCGGGTGCTCGACGCCGCGGTCTCGGTCGCCGCGGCGCTCGGGCGGGAGATCGCCATCGAACAGGAAATGACCCGTCGGCTCCAGGCCATCGAGCAGCACCGGCAGCGCACGGAGTGGCGGGGCCTCACGGCCGACGAGTCGCGCGAGATCTACGACGAACTGCGGTCGATCGCCTCCGCGACCGGTGACTCGCTTCTCAGCGGTCGTCTGCGGGTCGTGTGCGACCGCATGGCGCTCGCCGTCGAGCCGCCCGCGACGCACGGCCCGTACCTCACCAACCGGGAGCGCGCCGTGCTCGTGGAGGTGGCCCTCGGTCGGACGAATCAGGAGATCGCCGACCGGCTGGCGATCATGCCCACCACCGTGAAGACCTACCTGCAGAACACCATGCGCAAGCTCGGCACCCGCAATCGAGTCGAGACCATCCAGGCCGCTCGACGTGCGGGAGTGCTGGCGTAGCTCGGACTTCCAGAGCCCGGGGCGAACTGAGACGCGGCACGCGGCCGTCTCGGGGCGATCGCCTCAGGCTCGGTTCGGCCCGACGTGTGTCCCCTCAGCCGCCTTCAGGGACACAGAGCGCCGCAGCTGAAGCGCTGACAGCGATGCGGGCGCAGCGCACGCGCTCCGGTGCATGGAGCTTCACCCGCGGGCCGCGGCCTGCACCGCCCGGGTGCCGGCGTGCAGCCGGCGGGCCAGCTCGTCGGCCGGCAGCTCGAGCAGCGCGGTGGAGAGCACCTCCACCGAGAGCGGCAGGCGCACGCCCATCCCGTCGAGCAGCCGCAGGAACCCGACCAGGTCGAAGTCGCCCTCGCCCGGGACCTCCCGGTAGCGGGTGCAGTCGGTGTAGTAGTCGGCGTCCACCCGCAGCCGCGGCCCGTCGCCGAACTGGACGGCGAAGACCCGCTCCGGCGGGATCCGGCGCAGCATCTCCTCGTCGGCCGCGCCGCGGACGTGGTGCCACACGTCCAGGCAGATGCCGCCGTTGGCCCGTCCGGCCCGGCGCACGATCTCCATCGCGGTGCCGGCGTCGGGGATGTTCGACATCTCGGGCAGGAACTCGATCGCCGCGGCGAGGCCGTGCTCGGCGGCGCGGTCGCACACCCCGGCGAAGGCCTCGGCGGCGTCGTCCAGGCCGCCCTCGAACGGGCCGATGACCTGCACGTGGTGCGCCGGGCCGAGCGCCTCGCCCATGGCGAACAGCTCCTGCTCGGCCGCCCGGTAGGCCGCCTGCTCCGGCCCGGTGGCCGACCAGCCGCGCAGCGCCTCGAGCTCGACCACGCGCAGCCCGTGCGCGTCGAGGACGGCGCGCAGATCGGCGTCGGTCGCGCCCTCGGCGCGCAGCCGCCGGTACTCGGCGACGTAGAGCCCCATCGCGGCGAACCCGGCCCCCGCCGCCGCCCGCACCCGCTCCTCGAACGGCCGGGCGCGGCCGAGGCTGAAGTGGCTGAGCACCAGGTCGTCCGGCCCCAGGTCGGGGTAGCCGGGTAGGTCGGTCGACGTCATGCGGTGGGCACGCCGCTGCGCCCGGCCTCGCGGACCAGGTCGCGGCGGCTGGCCCACCGGCCGTGCTCGCCGGGTGCGACGTCCTCCTTGGACCCGGTGGTGAGCCCGCCGTCGACGACCAGGGTGTGCCCGCTGACGAAGCCGGCGTCGTCGCTGGCCAGCCACAGCGCGGCCTGGGCGATGTCGGACGCCTCGCCGATCCGGCCGCGCAGCGGGGTGCGGGTGCGGAAGGCCTCGCGGGCCTCGTCCAGGGCGTCGGGGTCGCCGACGATGTTCGCCGCGTTCATGGGCGTGAGGATCTTGCCGGGCGCGATCGCGTTGACCCGGATCGACCAGGCGCCCAGCTCGGCCGCGACGTTCCTGGTCAGCGCGATGACGGCGGCCTTGGCGGCGCCGTAGACGTGCGGGCCGAGGCCGCCCTGCAGCGCGCCGATGCTGGTCGTCGACAGGATCACGCCCGACCGCTGGGGCTTCATCACCCGGGCCGCGTGCTTCATGCCCAGGAAGACCGAGCGCAGCAGCACGGCCATCGTGAACTCGTACTCCTCGAGCGGGATCTCGTCGATCCCGCCGTGCGCCCCGACGATGCCGGCGTTGTTGAACATGCAGTCGAGCCGCCCGAACTCGCGCACGGCGGTGTCCACGACCGCGGCGACCTCGGGCTCGGCGGTGACGTCGCAGCGGAGGTAGCGTGCCGCGTCGCCGAGCTCGGCGGCGAGCCGTGCGCCGCGGTCGTCCTGGATGTCGGCGAGCACGACCCGCGCGCCCTCGGCCGCCATGAGCCGGGCGGTGGCCTCGCCGAGCCCGCTGGCCGCACCGGTGATCGCGACGACCCTGCCGGTCATGCGTCCGCTCACCGCGCACCTCCGGGGCTGGTCCGAGTATCTTGTGACCGCCTACACTAACCAGCCGTGCGGGTGCCGACCAGAGCCTCTTCAGCGGGCCGTGACCTCCGGGTTCCCGGCGGTCCACCAGCGCTCGAGCACCCGGTGCGCGATGCGCCAGCCGTCGGCGGTGCGCACGAACCGGTCGACGTACCGGCCGGCGATCACGTACTGCTCGCCGCCGGGCACCCCGGCCCGCACGTGCTGGGCGTGCAGCGAGCAGCGCGCCGCCGCCCCGTCGCCGTCGACGTCCACCTCGACGTTCGTGACCAGGTGCTGGGTGCGGGTCAGCGGCGCCACCGCGGTGCGGATCGCCGCCTCGATCGCCGCGCGGCCGTGCAGCGGCCGGCCGGGGTGGTAGACGCCGACGGCGTCGGGCACGAAGCACGACCGCAGCCGCGCCCAGTCGCGGTCGTCGATGGCGGTGGCGTACCGCACGCACACCGCGGCGATCGCCCGCTCGTCGAGCAGGGCCTGGATCAGCGGGTCCACGTCGTTCCCCTCTCCCGTGCGGTGGTCGCGCGGTGACCGGTCCCACGGTCACCGCGGAGGCGCTGGCGGGCTTCCTCGCCGAGGCCGAGCCGCGGCGGAGCGCCGTCGTGACGGCGTTCCGGCCCATCTCCGGCGGCTACAGCCGGCTCAGCGCCGTCGCCGACGTCCGGTGGGACGACGGCGCGACGCAGCGGCTGGTGCTGCGCGCCGATCCGCCCGCGGGCTCCGGCGTCTTCGTCAGCGACCGCGACGCGGAGTGGCGGCTGCTGCAGGCGCTGGCCGCCGCCCGCGCCGTCCCCGTCGCCCGGCCCCGCTGGTACGACGCCACCGGCGCGCACTTCGGCACGAAGTGCATCGTGTTCGACCACGTCGCCGGCCGGCACCTGCAGCAGGTCCTGAGCACGGCGAAGGACCCCACGGCACCGGCGGAGCTGTTCGTCGACACCGTGGCGCGGGTGCACGCCACGCCGCTGTCGGCGGTCGACGGTGTCCTCGAGCGGCCGGAGAGCTGGGACGCCCACCTCGACGCCGTGCTCGAGACCTACCGCGCGGTGGAGCGGGAGATCGCCGACAGCAGCCCCGTGCTGCGCTACGCGTGCGCGCGGCTGGGCGGGCACCGCCCGCCGCCGGTCCCGTTCACGCTGGTCCACGGCGACTGCCAGCCCTCCAACGTCCTGGTGCCGGAGTCCGGCGGGCCCGTCGTCATCGACTGGGAGTTCGCCCGCATCGGCGATCCCCGCGAGGACCTCGGCTACTACACGCAGATCCCGACGGCGCCCAACGTCTACCGGCGCGACCCCGGCGGCTTCCTGGCCCGCTACCGCGAGCGCACCGGGCTCACCGAGGAGCAGGTCAACCCCGCGACGGTCGAGTACTTCCTGGTCGTGGGGATGGCCGGCCTGCTCGCGCAGATCCTGCGGGCGCTCGACGCCGTCGCGCACGGCGGGAGCCGCGGCGTCATGGCGACCTACCTGGTCAACGCAGTCACCCACCAGTACGGCCTCTACCTCGACGTCTGCCGGCGGGCAGCGGCGTGATCGGCCGGCCGACCACCGAGCAGCTGCTGCGGGACTGCTGCCGCGTGCTGGAGACCGACGTCCTCCCGGCCGTCGCCGACGAGACCACGCAGGTCCGGCTGGTCATGCTGGCCAAGGTGCTCGGCAACGCCGCGGTGCGGGCCGCCCACGAGATCGCCTGGATGCGCGAGGAGACCGTCGCCGTCGAGGGGTACGGCGCGGCGGTGCTGGCCGCGACCGGCGACCCGGCGCTGCGCGCCGCCCTCGCCGCGCTGGCGGACGGGCCGGCGGGCAGCCTGCACCTCGCCGACGTCACCGAGGTCTACGGCCGGGCGGGCGAGGCCCTGTCGACGGCGCTGGAGGCGGCGCTGGCGAGCGGGCGGGAGGACCTGGTCCGGGACGGCGAGTCGCTGCTGGCCGCCCGGCTGGCGCACGAGGACGAGATCGTCGGCGGCTGGGACTCCGCCGGCCGCTGAGGAGGTGCGCGCGTGCCGCCGCTGACCGTCGGCCTGCCCAGCTACGACTCCTACCTCGGGGAGCACGGCTGGCGCACGCTGCTCGACCTCGCCGCCGCCGCGGAGGAGGCGGGGCTGCACGGCGTCTCGGTGGTCGACCACGTCGTCATGGGGTCGCGGGTGGAGCGCTACCCCTACGGCCGCTTCCCCGGCGGGCCCGAGGCGCCGTGGCTGGAACCGCTGACCGTGCTGGCCGCGCTGGCCGCGGTGACCGAGCGGGTCGAGCTGGCCACCGCGGTGCTGATCGCGCCGCTGCGGCCGGCGGCGCTGCTGGCCAAGACCGCCGCCACCGTCGACGTCCTCTCCGGTGGCCGGCTGGTGCTCGGCGTCGGCACCGGGTGGCAGGAGGAGGAGTACCGGGCGCTCGGCGCCGACTGGGAGCGCCGGCACCAGGTGCTCGACGACCAGCTCGCCGCCTGCGCCGCCCTGTGGGCCGGCGGACCGGTCGACCTGGACACGGGGACCGTGCGCCTCGAGGGCATCCACTGCCACCCGCGGCCGGTCGCGGGCGAGGTCCCGGTCTGGATCGGCGGGGCCATGACGGAGCGGAACCTCGCCCGCATCGTGCGGTGGGGCAGCGGCTGGATCCCGGCGCCGGTCGACGGCCCGGCCGCGGTCGCCGACGGAGTCCGGCGGCTGCGGACGGCGTTGACCGGGGCGGGGCGCGACCCCGCCGCCGTCCGGGTGCGGGTCACCCCGCCGGCCGTGCGCGACGCCGGCGGTGCCGTGGACGTCGCCGCCTCGCTGGCCGGGGCCGCGGAGCTGGTCGAGGCCGGCGGCACCGACCTGTTCGTGTCGCTGCTCGGCTGGTGCCCCGATCCCGCACGGGCCCCGGCCTTCCTCCGCGAGCTCGCCGCGGCCGCGGGCTGAGCCGGGCTCAGACACCGTCGGGCCGGGCGGCGAAGCCGGCCACCCGTCCGTCGCCGTCGAAGCGGAACCAGCTGAGGCCCCGTTCGTCCAGCGGCAGCCGCTCGGGGCCGTCGGTGCCGAGGGCCACGTGCACCTTCTGCGTGCTCCACTTCGACACGTCCAGGCACAGCTCCGCCAGCTCCTCGGAGGAGAGCAGCCCCCGGACCTCGGCGACCACCGGCGGCGTCAACGCGGCCGGAGAGGTGATCAGCGCGTCGGTGACCCGCAGGGCGGCCTTGGTGCGCTCGGGGAGGTCGCTGGTCTCGTAGCGGTCGACGGCGGCGGTCAGCGCGTCGTCGGCCCCGGCGGCACGGGCATCGGCCAGCCGCAGCGTGCGGCAGATCCGGCAGTCGTGCGTCCGGGCGCAGCGCAGCCGGACCAGCTCGGTGAGCACGGGGTCGAGCGCTCGGCCGCGGACGACGGCGGCCGCGTAGTCGTCCAGCGCCGCGCGCAGGCCACCCGACGGGGCGAGGGCTGCCCCCGCGACAGCCGGGCCGCCGAACAGCGCCACCGACACCAGCTCCAGCCGCAGCGCGTACTCGACGACGAACAGCGCCCGGACGACGTCGGTCGTCCGCTCGCCCAGGTGGCGGTGCAGCACGGCGCGCTCGCCGTCGCCGATGCCCGAGACGTCGAGGACGAACTGCTCGGCGAACTCCACGCTGTCGCGCACGCTCGCGTCGGCGGGCTCGACGCGCCGGCCGTCGGGGTGGCCGAGCAGCAGGGCCACCCGCTCGCGCAGCGCCCCGAGCAGGTCCGGGTCGACCGTCGCCCAGGCCTGCGTGACGACGCCGTCGAGCAGGTCGGTCGCCTCCGGTCGCAGCGCCCGGAGCTGCGGCGACAGGCCGACGGGCACCGGGGTTCCGGCTCCCACGGCGACTCAGCCCCCGGCCAGCGTGGTCTGCAGGTGCGGCGCGGCGCCGCGGCGGGTGAACGCCCAGCGGCCCGCGCGTCGCTCGTACGTGTCCGTGTAGGTGAAGACCATCTCGGCCCACGCCCCGTCGGGGGACTGGACGAAGGCGACGACCTGCGCGGACCCGGTGGCCGAGTCCCCGTCGAGATCGACGACGTGGTTCGAGGTCAGGTGCCGGGTCGCGGGCAGGGAGGCCCACGCGCCCTCGGTCGCCGAACGGATGCCTTCGTGGCCCTCCAGGACGGTGCCGGGCAGCATCTCCCAGGTGGCGTCGTCGTGCCACAGCTCGAGGAACCGGTCCAGCAGGCGCTCGTCGAACGCCTGGCAGTAGTCGTGGGCGAGCCGGGTGAGCGCGGCCAGGCTCTCCAGCCGATCCAGGCGGGCAGCGACGTCGTCCGGTGCAGTGGTCACGATGAGCTCCTGGGTGAAGGGGGCGGGCAGGCGATCACGGGACGGCCACGTCGAGGATCCGGTGGACGACGTCGTCGCGGGAGCGCAGCCCGCGGACGTACCCCTCGCCGAAGCCGCCCTCGCAGCTCGAGGTCGTCGCTCATCGCCGCGGGTCCACGAGCACCTTGACGTCGGCCGAGGGGCCGGCGGCCAGGGAGCGCAGCGTCGCCTCGAGGTCGTCGAGAGCGACCGTGCGGCTGTGCAGCGGCAGGGCCCGCACCCGGCCGTCGGCGAGGAAGGCCATGCTGCGGCGGAGGTCGTCGTGGGTGAAGGCGTTCGACGCCACCAGGCTGAGCTCCCCGGCCAGCCACCGGGCGCCCTGGATCGTCGCCGGCTGCGCGAGGAAGCTGAGCAGGCCGACGGTGCCGCCGGAGCGGGCCAGGTCGGCGGCGGTCTGCAGCAGGCCGGGCACGCCCGCGCACTCCAGGACGACGTCGGCGCCGAGGCCGCGGGTGCGCTCGGCGACCGCGTCGGCGGCCTCCTCCGGGCTCAGCGCCGCCGTGGCGCCGAGCTCCACCGCCAGCGCCCGGCGGGCCCCGGTCGGCTCGACGACGAGCACCTCGCCGGCGCCGGCCGCCCGGGCGAACTGGGCGGCCAGCAGCCCGATCGGCCCGGCGCCCTGCACCACCACGGTGTCCCCGGGGCGCATCCCGGAGCGGCGCACGCCGTGGAAGGCCACCGTGGCCGGCTCGACCTGCGCCGCCTCCTCGTCGGAGAGTCCGGGGTGGGCGGCCAGGACGCGGCCGGCCTCGACGGTGATGCTGCGGGCGAAGGCCCCGTGCGGCGGGGCCAGCTCGCTGCGCCCCCGCGCCACCATCGACGCCGTCCGGCAGTGCTCGGTCAGCCCGCCCCGGCACTCCGGGCAGCGGCCGCAGGGCGGCGGCACCGCGACGACGACGCGCTCGCCCTCGCCGACGCCGTCCACCCCGCGACCGACCTCGCGCACGGTGCCGACCCACTCGTGGCCGCAGACGGCGGGGCTGTGCAGGTGCCCCGTCCGGTAGGAGGCGATGTCGGTGCCGCAGATGCCGCACAGGCGGACGTCCACGGTCACGCAGCCGGGCCCGGGCGGCACCTCGGGGAAGCTCCGGAACTCGACCGACTCCGGGCCGGTGATCAGGGCCGCGGTGACCGTGCCCATCAGAGCACCCCGCCCGCCGCCGAGGCCCCGGCGACCCGGCCGAAGACCACGCAGTTGGCGTAGGAGTTGCCGCTGCCGACGTACGCCGGGCCGATCACGCCGCCGGTGCACTCGCCGGCGGCGAGCAGGCCGGGCACCGGCCGGCCGGTGGTGCCGAGCACCCGGGCGTCACGGTCGATCCGCGGCCCGCAGGCGGTGAAGCAGACCGTGGCCGGGCGCAGCCGCGCGCCGTAGAACGGCGGCGTGGCGATCGGCTCGAGGAACGCGGCGGCCTTGAGGTGGTCGGCGTCCTCACCCGCGGCGACGTGCGCGTTGTACCGCGCGACCGTGCCCTCCAGCGCCGCCGGCGGCAGCCCGAGCCCCTCGGCCAGCGCCGCCACGCTGTCGGCCCGGCACACCTTGCCGGCGGCGACCATCTGCTCCACCACGTCGGTCGTCCAGTGCGGGCTCTGCTTCTTCGTCGACCCGGGGACCTGCTGCTTGTAGCGGGCCACCCCGGCCGCGGTGGCCGCGGCCAGGGTCGCGCCGTCGAACACCGCCCACGCGACGTCGCCCTGGGCGCGCAGCAGCCCGTCGGTGATGCCGTAGGGCGCGGTCTCGTCCATGAACCGGCGACCCTCCCGGTTGACGACGACCAGCCAGCCGGGCAGGTACGCCTCGTAGATCGGCGCGAAGCCGGCGTGCAGCAGCCGCAGCCCGCGGTCGTGGCCGCTCACCTGCGCGCCCACCTGCCCCGCCAGCGCGAGGGCGTCCCCGCGTGACCCGGGGGCGCCGATGTACCAGGCCTCCCCGGTCGCCGCGGCCGAGGGGAACCGGGCGGCGAGCCGGTCGGGATCGGCGCCGAAGCCGCCGGAGGCCAGCACGACGGCGCCGGCGGTGATCTCGTCGCTCCCGACGGCCGCGCCGCGCACGACGCCGTCCTCGACCAGCAACCGGTCGACCCGCTGCCCGAGCGCGACCTCGACACCGGCCTGCCGGGCGGTGCGGTGCAGCACGTCGACCACGGCCTGCCCGCGGCCGACCGGGACGTGCACCCGCGGGACGAGCTCGTCGCCGCCGTAGACCAGCCGGTCGGCGTACTCGACGCCGAGGTCGCCGAGCCACTCGACGGTCGGCCCGGCCAGGTCGGCCAGCCGGCGCACGACGCCGGCCCCGATGTCCCAGTGGTTGAGCGTCAGGTAGTGGTGGAACAGCGCGGCGGCGTCGTCGTCGATGCCGAGCGCCCGCTGGTACCGGGTCCCGGCGCCCATGGTGAGCCCGCCCGAGAGCCGGGACGAGCCGCCGACCACGCCCTCCGCCTCGGCGACGAGCACGCTGCCGGCACCGTGCTCGCGCGCCGAGACCGCCGCGGCCAGGCCGGCCGCGCCCGAGCCCACGACGAGGACGTCGACGTCGCTCACGCCGGCACCTGCGCCACCCGGGTGCGGACCCCGGCGACCAGCGCGCGCACCCGGTCGCCGGCCAGCCGCGCGGCCTCGACCGGGGGCATCGCCTCGAGGGCGGGGGAGATGACCTCCGGGCCGACCCAGCGCAGGGCGCCGATGCGGTCCAGTGCGGCCACCGCGCGGGGCAGGTCGAAGGAACCGTCGCCGGGCAGCTGCCGGTTCACCGTCTCGTCGCGCAGGCTGCCCCGCAGGCGGGCCGAGCTGTCGCAGATCTGCACCGCCAGGATGCGCTCGCCGGGCACCCGGCCGAGCAGGTCGAAGTCGGGGTCGCCGCGGAAGAAGTGCAGCGTGTCGAAGAGGATCCCGCCGTTGCCCCGGTTCGCGCCCTGCACGACCGCCCAGGCGGCGGCGAGGTCCCCGATCGCGGTCATCGGGATGAACTCCAGGTGCACCTGCGCGCCGAGGTCGCCCGCCCGGTCGCAGAACGCGCCGAACGCCGCGGCGACCCCCTCGACCGGCAGCTCACCCGGCGCCTGCCCGATCGCGGTGATCGAGACGACCTGGAGCTCCTCGCACATGCGCAGCGCCTCGTCGGCGGTGAACCGGGCGAACCGCGACTCGGGCCGCGGGGTGCCGCCGGGGTACCAGCCGCCGACCGGGTCCATCACGATCCCCAGCCCGGCGTCGCGGACCATCCGGCCGAGCTCCGCGGCCGGCGTGCCCCGCTCGGCCGCCCGGGCGACGTCCAGCGGGCTCACCGACAGCCGGGTGAACCCGGCCGCGCGGGCCGCCTCGATGCGGTCGGGGATCCGGCTCTCCAGGCCCACGGTGCCCGACCACAGCACCCAGCCGATGCCGGCGAAGACGTCGTCGGATGGCGTCATGCCGGCAGTCTGCCCCAGTTACTGGAGGCCGTCTACAGAATCTTCGTCACGTCCCGCGGCCAGGCCCGGTCAGAACCCGACCCGCTTGGTGTAGCCGCCGTCGACGACGACGTTCTCGCCGTTGACCCAGCTGGCGACCGGGCTGGCCAGCACGGCGACGACGTCCGCCACCTCCTCGGCGGTCCCCATCCGCTTGAGCGGGTGGGCGTCGCGGTCGCGCGCGTAGATCTCCGGACGCCGCTCGCGCAGGCTTGCCCACTTCCGGCCCTCGACCAGGATCGGCCCTGGGGAGACGGTGTTGGCGCGGATGCCGAGCGGCCCCCACCGCTGGGCGAGCTGGGCCATGTAGTTGATGGTCGCCGCCTTCAACGCCCCGTAGCTGGGGTTGATCGGGACGTCGTGGTGCTCGATCGCGGTGATGGTGCCGATCTGGACGATCGCGGCGGCGTCGGATGCCTCGCGGTGGGGCCGGGCCGCCTCGCACAGGGCGACGCAGCCCAGGACGTCGACCCTGAAGTTGACCTCCCACGGCCCGGGGCCGCCGCCGTGCTGCCCGCTGGCGCTGGCGTTGCTCACGACGACGTCGATGCCACCGAGGGCCTCGGCGGCGCCCTCGACCCAGCGCCGCACGGCCTCTCCGTCGCCGGCGTCGCAGACCGAGCCCACCACCGTCCCCAGCTGCGCCAGCTCCTCCACCGCGCTGCGGACCCCCTGCTCGTCCCGCGCGCAGATCGCGACGTCGGCGCCCTCCCGGAGCAGCCGGGCCGCGACCGCGCGCCCGATACCGTGGCTGCCGCCGGTGACGACCGCGCGCCGACCCGCCAGGCCCAGGTCCATGTCGTGATCTCCCCTCAGGCCGGCGGCAGCTCGCTGGCGGACGGCGCGCGGCCCGGCCAGCGCTTGCGCTCCGGCCAGGCCAGGCCGCCGGCCGTCAGCTCCCGCAGCGGCATCGCGTACAGGGTCAGGACGTCGCGGCGGCGGAACCGCCACCGCCCGCCGTCGCGCGCGTACTCGTCCTCGTAGCGGAAGACGGTCACCACGGTGTCGTCGGCGGTGGCGAGCTCGGCGCGGGCGACGACGGTGCCGCGGGCGCGGTCCCCGGTCAGCTCGTGCAGCACCTGGAAGTGCGGCACGTGCAGCGTGGCGCCGTACCGGTCGAACCGGACGCGGAAGAAGTCGACGACGGCGTCCCGCCCGACGCTCGGGGGGCTGTTCGGCGAGGCGAACACCGCGTCGTCCGTGAAGCACTCGGCGAGCGCGTCGGCGTCGTGGTCGTCGACGGCGAGGGCGTACCGGCCGAGCAGCTCCTGCAGTTCCAGCCGCGCCTCGACCCGGGCCAGCCGCGCCCCGCCGTCGTCCTCCATGACGGGACCGTAGTCATCTAGATGTCTGTGGACAAGCGTGGGCTCGGCGGCCGCTACCCTGCCGGCATGGCACCGCCGCGCCGGGGGGAGGCCCCGCTCTACCAGCGGGTGCGCACCGTGCTGCTCGACCGGATCGGCTCGGGGGAGTACGCCCCCGGCGACCGGTTGCCCAGCGAGGGCGTGCTGGCCGAGGACCTCGGCGTGCACCGGCTGACCGTCCGCCGCGCCCTCGACGAGCTGTCCAGGGAGGGGCTCCTGCGGGCCCGGCAGGGGTCGGGGACGTTCGTCTCCCCGCGACCCGAGCCGATGGCGATCGGCATCCCGCTGACCCCGGACGAGTTCGCCGGCAGCCTGCAGGCCGCGCTGCGCGGCCAGGGCCAGTCCTACCGCGACGTGCTGCTGCACACCGCCGTGGACGACGACCCGGCGGTGCGGCGGGACCTGCAGGTGCCGCGCGCCCGGCTGCGCCGGGTGGACAGCGCGCTCGAGGTGGACGGCGAGCGGTGGGTCGTCTCGACGTCGTGGGCGCCCGACGCCCGGCTGCGGGACGTCGCCGCCCGGTGGCGGGAGACCGACGGGCTGTATGGGCTGCTGCTGCAGCCGGCGGGCCGGCCGCTGCGCTACGTCTGGCGCACCTTCTCCGCCGAGGCGGCCTCGGTGGAGGACGCCGCCCGGCTGGGCATCCGCCCCGGCGCGCCGGTCCTGGTGCGCGAGGGGCTCACCGCCGAGGACGACGGCCGGCCGGTGCTGCGGGTGCGCCGCCGGGCGCGGGCCGACCGCGTGCGCTACCGGATCGACTACCAGGCCGGCTGAGCGCGCCACCGCCGCGCCGGCACCCCGGGCACGTCGACGCGGTACCGCAGGACGGCGCCGGCCAGCTCCTCCACCTCCGCCGGGACGTCGCGGATGCTGCGGCGGGCCGTGGTGACGAACAGGTCGCGCCGGTCGGGACCGCCCAGGCAGCAGCTGGTGGTGCGCGCCACGGGAACCGGGATCTCCTGGAGGAGCCGGCCGTCGGCCGCGAACCGGCGCACGGCGCCGCCGCGCCAGAACGCCACCCACAGGCAGTCCTCGGCGTCGATCGCCAGCCCGTCCGGCAGCCCGGTGAAGCCGCTGGTGTCGAACGCCGTCCGCCGTCCGGTCACCGTGCCGGTGGCGACGTCGTAGTCGAGCCGGTCGACGCGGCGCAGGGGGGTGTCGACGTGGAACAGCGTCGTGCCCGCGGCATCCCACGCCAGGCCGTTGCTCACGGTGAGGCCGTCCAGGACGGGCACGGCCGTGGCCGGCGGGTCGTAGCGGTACAGGGCCGCCCGGCCGGGCTCGACGTCGCGGGTCGTGGTGCCGGCCAGGAACCGCCCGGCCGGGTCGCAGGCGCCGTCGTTCATCAGCCCGGTGGCCACCGGCGCGAGCAGGCCGGAGCGCCCGGTGGCCGGGTCGAGGGAGCGGAAGCCGCCTTCTGCGGCGACGAGCAGCCCGTCGCCGTCCTCCCGGAGGACCAGGCTGCCCACGTGCCGCCCGACGTCGGTGCGGGTCTGGGCGCCGGTGGCGACGTCGACCGCGAGCACCGCGCCCGCCGTCGCGTCGACGCGCCAGAGCACCCCGGCGCGCTCGTCCCAGACCGGGCACTCGCCGAGCTGGTCGCCGGCGGCGACCAGGACGTCCACGCGTCAGCGCTCGGCGGGCATGTCCATGAGGCGGCTGATCCGGTGGTGGCCGGCCGGCCGCGGCGCGGAGACCCACAGGCACAGCTCGGGGTCGGCCTCGAACAGCGGGCCCTCGAGCCACAGCCCGTCCTTGCGGAACCGGCCCCAGCGCTCGCCCATGGTCACCCGCACGGTGCCGCCCTCGTCGGGGGTGTAGAGCGCGCGCGGGTTGAGGGGGTGGCGGATCCCGCCCTGGGGCTGCATCACCCGGCCGCCTCGGCGGCGGCCTTCTCCACCCAGTCGGTGAGCATGTCGTGCCGCCAGCTGATCACGTCCTCCTGGAAGTCCGACGTGATCACGTGCGACTTCCGGGTGGTGTTCAGCCCGCGCTGGACGGCCTCCATGTTGAAGCTGTCCTGCTCCATGACCAGCGCCAGGGTCTGCAGCTCGGTGGCCAGCGTCCAGGAGTCCTCGATCTCCAGCCAGCGGATCTCCGCCGGCGGCGGCCGCTCGCCGCGGAACGGCGTCAGGAACATGACCTCGAAGATGCTCTCGTCGTGCCGGTCGCCGTTGGGGCGGAACCGGTAGACGATCCGGTTGAACGCCCCCCAGGGGTGCAGGTTCGGGAAGATCGCGTAGTTCCAGTGGTCGACGAACTCGGCGTCGGAGATCTGGTCGACGACGTCGCCGAGCACCTCCCGCCAGCGCTCGCGCGCGGCCGCGGCCATGCTGTCGCGCGCCGTCGTCCGCTGCTCGAACGGGATCGGCAGCTCCTCGCCCTCGCGGACGTCGAGCATGCGCGCGAGGATGTCGCGCTCGCTGGGGTCGACCGGGATGTCCTCGATCGGCGTGCCCGACGGGCTGATCTGCCGCGAGTAGTTGCCGTAGACGTCGACGGCGCTGTTCGCGTCCCCGACGTAGGGCGCCGACTGGGGGTGCGTCGCGCCGAGGTGCAGGCCCTCGTCGAAGGCCTCCTGGGCGACCTTCCAGTTGCAGCGCAGCTTCTTGGCCACGTGCGCCTGCACGTAGCGGTTCTCGAAGTCCCAGATGCCGAAGTGCTCGGGCAGCGTGCCCAGGAACTCCTCGAGCGGCTCGGCCTCCGGGTCGGGGTTGATGAACACGAACCCGCCCCAGGTGCCGACCTTCGCCTCGGGCAGCCGCCAGGCCTCGCGGTCGGCCTCGATCTCGGGGAACTCGCGCTCACCGGGCATGTAGCGCAGCGTGCCGTCGAGCTTCCAGGTGAACCCGTGGAAGGAGCAGCGGAACTCGCTGCACCGGCCGTCGAAGTCCTTGAGCGCGCGCCCGCGGTGCAGGCAGGCGTTCACGTAGGCCCTGATCGAGCCGTCGCGGGTGCGCACCACGAGGTAGGAGTCGCCGGCGATGTCGTAGACGACGTAGCTGCCGACCTCCGGCAGGTGCTCCTCCCGGCAGGCCATCTGCCACACCCGCCGCCACAGGTGCGTGCGCTCCAGCTCGTGCCACGCGCGGCTGGTGTAGCGCTCCACCGGGACGTGCTGGGTGCGCGCGGAGTACGGGTGGCGACGGCGCAGGTGCTCGGCCGGCGGGCGGTCGTCCTCGAGGACGAGCTCGTACCAGCTCAGACCCGGCGTCCGCTGCTTGCCCGGCACCTCGGAGATCGTCACGGACCCCGACTCCCTCCGCACGAGGTAGTAACTTGAGGCTCACTGTACAAAGTAGGCCGATCGATGTCGACAACCCCTGTCGGGACGCCCGCTCTGTCCTCATACTGTGCACCGGCAGCAGTAAGTCGCGCTGCAGGAGCGCCGTCCGGGCGCTCGCCGGAGTCGCTGCCGCCCCCTGGAGGGTCGATGCGCAAGATCCAGCACGCGCTCAGCCGCGCGGTCTACGAATGGGCCCCCGACGACCACGGGCCGGTGCTCGTCACCGAGCGCGACGGGCGCTCGGGCCGCTTCGACCGGGACGGCAACTGGGTCGCCGGCGACGTCCGGCGGGCCGATCCCGAGCTGTGCCGCTGGATCGTCAGCGGCGGCAAGCACCCGGGCGGCCCGGGCAGCCGCAGCCGCCGGTTCGAGACCGAGGAGACGTTCTCGTGACAGCGGAGCCCGACACCCGGCCGCGGACCGGCTTCCGCGGCAAGGGGCCGACGTACCAGGACCTGCTCGACCGCGACAGCAAGCCGGTCCCGCCGCTGCTGCGCCGCGACGAGCCGGGGTACTTCGGCGACGACGACATCCCGATCGACCGCTACCTCGACCGGGAGTGGCACGAGCGGGAGAAGCGGGACCTCTGGTCGCGGGTCTGGCAGTTCGCGTGCCGCGAGGAGGTCCTCGCCGAGGTCGGCGACACCTACGTCTACGACATCGTCGACAAGAGCTACCTGCTCGTCCGGGCGGCCCCCGGGCCCGACGGGATCAAGGCGTTCGTCAACGCCTGCCTGCACCGCGGCCGGGCCCTGCGCGACGGCCCCGGCCGGGTGGGTGAGTTCGAGTGCGCCTTCCACGGCTTCTGCTGGTCGCTGAACGGGAAGCTCAAGCGGGTGCCCAGCGCCTGGGACTTCCCGCAGGTGCGACCGGAGGCCTTCACGCTGCCCGAGATCCGGGTCGGCACCTGGGGCGGCTTCGTCTTCGTCAACCCCGACCCCGACTGCGCCCCGCTCGAGGACTACCTCGGCGACCTGGACTCGCTCTTCGAGCGCTGGCCGCTGGCCGAGCGCTACACCCGGGTGCACGTGTCCAAGGTGCTCCGCACGAACTGGAAGGTCGCGCAGGAGGCCTTCATGGAGTCCTACCACGTGATCACCACCCACCCGCAGCTCCTGCCGGGCTTCGGCGACGCCAACTCGCAGTACGACGTGTTCGGCAACGTCTCCCGGGCCATCTCGCCCCGCGGCGTCCCGAGCCCCTACCTGCCGTGGGACCCCACCGAGCAGGAGCGGCTCAACTCCCAGATCGACCAGCGCATCGACGACCCGCCCAACCTCGAGGTCCCCGACGGGTGGACGGCGCGCCAGACGCTGGCCGAGTCGGCCCGCCGCTCGCTGCGCCCGGTGATCGGGGAGCAGGCCGACGAGCTCTCCGACGCCGAGCTGGTCGACAGCCACTACCTGAGCGTCTTCCCGAACATGCACCCGTGGGGCGGCTTCAACCAGATCACCTACCGCTGGCGGCCCCACGGCGACGACCACGAGAGCTGCATCATGGAGGTCCTGCTGCTCTCGCCGTTCAGCGGCGAGCGGCCGCCGCCGGCGCCGGAGCGCCGGCTCGGGCCGGACGAGCCCTGGCGCAGCGCGGTCGAGGAGCTCGGCTCGCTGGCCCGGGTCTTCGACCAGGACGAGTTCAACCTCGAGGCCGTGCAGAAGGGGCTCAAGGCCACCCGCAAGCCGGGTCTGTCCTTCGCCGTCTACCAGGAGAGCAAGATCCGCCACTTCCACTCCCTCTACGACCAGTGGCTCGGGGTGGGGGGCTGACCGGCGGCTCGGTCCTCGACCGCTTCCGGCTCGACGGCCGGGTCGCGGTGGTCACCGGCTCGGGCCGGGGGATCGGCCGCGCCGTCGCCCTGGCGCTGGCCGACGCGGGCGCCGACGTCGTGGTCACCGCTCGCCGGGCGCACGAGGTGGCCGCCGTCGCCGCCGAGGTGCGCGGCCGGGGGCGGCGCGCGGTCGAGCTCCCCGCCGACCTGCGCGGCGACACCCCCGAGCGGCTGGCCGCCGCCGCGGTGGAGGAGCTCGGCCGGCTGGACGTGTGGGTGAACAACGCCGGCGGCACCGACGACCCCTCGGTCCGCCCGCTGTCGGCCACGTCGGACGAGCAGTTCCGCGCCATGCTCGAGCTCAACCTCGTCGCGGTGCTCGCCTGCGTCCGCGCCGCCGTCGCCCGCATGCCCGACGGCGGGGCGGTGGTGAACATCGCCTCCGGTGCCGGGATGCGGGCCGCGCCCGGTACCGGCGCCTACGGCGCGTCGAAGGCCGCCGTCCTCAACCTCACCGCGACCCTCGCCGCGGAGCTGGCGCCCCGCGGGATCCGCGTGAACGCGGTGTCGCCGGGCATGGTGCCGACCGAGACGTTCTTCTCCGCGCTGTCGCTGTCCGAGGACGACCTGCCCCGGCTGACCGCCACGGTCCCGCTCGGCCGGCTGGGGACGCCGGAGGACATGGCCGCGGCGGTGCTGTACCTCGCCAGCCCGGCCGCGTCGTGGGTGACCGGGCAGAACCTGCTGGTCGGCGGCGGCCGCGACGGGGGGCGCACGGTGGAGGACCGGGTCTCCCGACAGTAACTTGACTGCGCCACCAGTTACCTGCTTTCGTGGCGCGGTGGACAGCTACGACGTCGTGGTCCTGGGCACCGGCGCGGCGGGTCTGACCGCCGCCATCACCGCCCACGACGGCGGCGCCCGCGTCGCCGTCTTCGAGAAGGCCGACAAGGTGGGCGGCACCAGCGCCTGGTCGGGCGGGATGGTGTGGATCCCGCGCAACCACCACATGGCCGAGCTGGGCCTCGGTGACAGCCGCGAGGACGTGCTGACCTACCTGATGTCGATGTCGCACGGCCTCATCGACCAGCGGCTGGCCGAGGCGTTCGTCGACGCCGGCCCGGAGCTGCTGCGCTACCTGGAGGAGCGCACGCCGGTCCGCTTCCAGGTCATCGAGGACTTCCCCGACTACCACCCCGAGCACCCGGGGGCCGCCCGCGCCGGTGGCCGGTCGCTGGAGTGCCCGCTGTTCCCCTTCGCCGACCTCGGGCCGTGGCGGCACCGGGTCACCGTCGGTCCGCAGCTCTCGGGCAACATCCTGATGAGCGAGACGTCGCTCGGCCGGGGTGCGCCCGGCGGCGTGCCGGCCGAGGAGCTGGCCCGGCGGCAGGTGCGCGACGAGCGCGGCGCCGGGCAGGGCCTGGTCGGGGCGCTGCTCAAGGGCTGCCTGGACCGCGGCATCGAGCCCGAGACCGGCGCCCGCGGGGTGTCGCTGCTGCGCGAGGGCGGGCGGGTCACCGGCGTCGTCGTCGAGACGGCCGCCGGCCGGCGCGAGGTGCGCGCGGACGGCGGGGTCGTGCTCGCCACCGGCGGCTTCGAGTGGGACCGCGACCTCGTGCAGACCTTCATCCGGGGCCCGCTCGAGCGCACCGCGGCGGTGCCCACCAACACCGGCGACGGGCTGCGGATGGCCATGCGCATCGGCGCCGGCCTGGGCAACATGCGCGAGGCCTGGTGGGTGCCGATCATCGACGTCCCCATGCCCGACGGCACGGTCGCCGGCTGGCAGGTCAACGGCGAGCGCAGCCGCCCGCACAGCATCATGGTCAACAAGAAGGGACGCCGCTTCGCCGACGAGGCGGCCAACTACAACGCGCTCGGCGCCGCCTTCCACGTGCTCGACGTGACCGAGTTCGACTACGTCAACCACCCCGCCTGGCTGGTGTTCGACGACCACTACCTGCGCCGCTACGGCCTGGCCGGGTTCCGGTCCGGTCAGGGGAGGGCGACCCCCGGCTGGATGGTGGAGGCCCCCGACCTGGGGGCGCTGGCCGCCGCGATCGACGTCCCGGCCGACGCGCTGGCCGACACGGTCGCCCGGTGGAACGCGCACGCGGCGGAAGGCCGCGACCCCGACTTCCGGCGCGGGGAGAGCCTGCACGACCGCTGGTGGGGCGACAGCGCGCTGGGCGACGGGCCGGAGACGACGATCGGCCCCCTCGACACCGCCCCCTACTACGCGGTGCGGGTGTACAGCGGGTGCCTGGGCACCAAGGGCGGGCCGCGCACCGACGCCGACGCCCAGGTGCTCGACGTCGACGGGAACCCGATCGAGGGTCTCTACGCCGCGGGCAACGTCATGGCCTCGGTGCTCGGCATGACCTACGGCGGGGCGGGCGGGACGCTGGGGCCGGCGATGGTCTTCGGCCACCTCGCCGGGCGGCACGCCGCCGCCCGCGCCGCGGCCGCGCACCCGGTCGGGGCCACGCGGTGAGCCGCTTCGCCGGCCGGGTCGCCCTCGTCACCGGGGGCGCCAGCGGGATGGGCCGGGCCTCCGCGCTCGCCCTGGCGGCCGAGGGGGCGGCCGTCGTGGTCGCCGACGTCGCCGTCGAGGGCGGGGAGCAGACCGCCGCGGACATCACGGACAAGGGCGGGCGGGCCGTCTTCCGCCGCACCGACGTCTCCGACGCCGACGACGTCCGCGCGGTGGTCGACGCCGCGGTCGCCGAGTTCGGCGGGCTGGACGTCGGGGTGAACGCCGCGGCCATCGAGAACGAGACGCGGCCGCTGGCCGACTGCGACGAGGAGAGCTTCGACCGCCTGATCGCGGTCAACCTGCGCTCGGTGTTCCTCTGCACGAAGTACGAGATCCGTGCGATGCGGACCCAGGGCCGCGGCGGGGCGGTGGTGAACATCGCCTCCACCAGCTCCTTCCGGCCGCAGCCGCACCAGCCCGCCTACACCGCGAGCAAGCACGGCGTGCTGGGTCTGACCCGCGCGGCCGCGGTCGACCACGCCGCCGACGGCATCCGGGTCAACGCCGTGTGCCCGGGCGCGATCGAGACGCCGATGCTCCTGGGTGCCATCGCCGCCCGCGGCCGCGACCCGCAGGAGGTGGCGGGCCGGCTGAGCCTGTTCGGCCGCTTCGGCGCGCCGGAGGAGATCGCCCGCGCGGTGCTCTGGCTCGCCTCCGACGACGCGTCGTTCACCACCGGGCACGCCCTCGCCGTCGACGGCGGGTACCTCGCGCGGTGACGGCGCAGGAGCTCGACGCGGCCGGGCCGGGGTGAGCCGGTCGCTGTCGCTGGCGTCGCTCACCGCGCTGCACCTGCCCCCGCCGGAGCTGGTGCGGCTCGCCGCCGCGGCGGGCTTCGACCTGGTCGGCGCCCTGCGCCTGAACCGGGCGAGCGACGGCAGCGGATCCGACCTGGTGGCCGACGGCGCCCTGCGCGCGGCGACCCGGCGGGCCCTCGCCGACACCGGGCTCGGCGTGCTCGACGTCGAGGTGTTCCGCCTGCGGCCGGGCACGGCGGCCGCGGCGGCCGAGCCGCTGCTGGCGGTGGGCGCCGAGCTGGGCGCCCGCTTCCTCCTGACCGCGGTGGAGGACCCCTCACCGGAGCGGCGGGCCGAGGTGTTCGCCGAGCTGTGCGGGCTTGCCCGCGGGTACGGGCTGCGGTGCGTGGCCGAGCCCATGGCGTTCTCCGCGCTGCGCACGCCGGCCGAGGCGGTGGCCCTGCTCGACGCCGCCGGCACGGCCGACGCCGGGGTGCTCGTCGACGCCCTCCACCTCGCGCGGGCGGGTGCGACGCCGGCCGACCTCGCCGCCGTGGGTCCGGCGCGGCTGCCGTACGGGCAGCTGTGCGACGCCGCCTCGGCCGAGCCGGCCGGCACCGATCCGGACGGCCTGCGGCGGGCGGTGACCGAGGCCGTGGGGGACCGGTTGCCGCCGGGGGAGGGGGTGCTGCCGCTCGGCGAGCTGCTCGACCGGCT
Source organism: Geodermatophilus sp. SYSU D00691 (assembly GCF_054050275.1). Lineage (NCBI taxonomy): Bacteria > Bacillati > Actinomycetota > Actinomycetes > Geodermatophilales > Geodermatophilaceae > Geodermatophilus > Geodermatophilus sp. SYSU D00691. The sequence continues at coordinate 92,565 of NZ_JBJGYZ010000005.1, read as the reverse complement.
CCCGCCGGGGGCCCCGGTGAGCCTCGAGGTCCCGAACCCGGCGGCGCGGACCGACCCCGCCGCCTGGATCCACCGCGTCGCCGACGCCGCCCGGCGCCTGCTCGCGCGCTGACCCCGGGTCCTCTCCACCGGCGGGGGCTGGTCGGGCCCCGGGGTGGCCGACCACAATGACTCCGCGCGCCGGCGGGAGGAGCCCGCCGTCCGGCACGCCGTGGCGCCTGAGCAGGTGCTCGGGCGCACGGCTGGGAGGTCTGGGGATGACGGAGAACGGCCGGGCCGGCGATCCCGCCACGAACATCCGCGTGCTCCTCGTCGACGACCACCCGGTGGTCCGGCGGGTGATGGCCGAAGCGCTGTCCGACGAGGACGACCTCACCGTCGTCGGCGAGTGCGCGGACGGATCGCAGGTGGCGGAAGCAGCCGCACGCCTGCGCCCCGACGTCGTGTGCATGGACCTGTCCATGCCGGTCATGGACGGGCTGGCGGCCACGGAGGCGCTGCGTGCCGTCCGACCCGAGGCCCGGGTGGTCGTGGTGACCGGGGACGGCGCGGACGTGCGGGCCAGGGCCGAAGTGGCCGGTGCGCACGCCGTGGTGCCGAAGGGCACCCGCCTCGAGCCGCTGCTCCGCTGCCTGCGCACGGTCGCCGTCGGTGGGACGGGCTGCCCCTACTGCCTGTGAGGCCGCCCGGCGAGGATCTCGGTGCGGTCCACCGCGTCCCTCAGGCCGACGAGCTGCGGGAGCGCACGCGCACCGGGTCGGTGACGCCGTCCCAGTCGGCGTGCGAGTCGCGGAAGAGCGCGAACAGGTCGCGGATCTCCTGGTTCTCGCCGTGCAGCTCGACGAAGCAGCCGATCGCCTCGCGGCAGTCGACGTAGGCCACCGGGACGTAGGACCAGAGCGTGTCGGCGACGGCGAACCCGGCGGCCGCGAAGCGCGCCACCTCCGCCGCCATCTCCGCCTCGGGCACCAGCACCGCGAGGTGGTGGAAGCCCTCCTCGCCGGCACCGAACACCTCGCGGTAGATCGACGGGGTGTCGTCGTCCTGCTGCACCAGCTGCACGTGGGTGGGGCCGGTGCCGGCGAAGGCGTAGTGCAGCACGTGGTCCACCGGCCGGCCGCGGTAGCGGTGGTCGCGCCCCCGGTGGCCGCGGCTGACCCACCACGGGCCGGCGCCGGTGGTCTCGGTCCACCGGGGCATCGCCTCGTCGAGGTCGGCCACCACGAACGCGTGCTGCTGCACCGGGTACCGGATGAGCGGGGCCACCGGACCTCCTCGTCCCGAGTTTCTTGACGGACAGCCTAGTAAGTAGCAGTGCGCCGTTGACAGCCCCCAGGCGCGGTGTTTCTGTAGTCATCCTCAACTAAGACGTGGAGGGAGCCATGCGCTTCTCGGAGAAGGTCCTGTTCGCCACCGGCGGCGGTTCGGGCATCGCGGCGGCCGTGGCCCGCCGGTTCACGGCCGAGGGTGGCCGGGTCGCCGTGGCCGACCTCGACGAGGGCCGTGCCAAGGCGGTCGCCGCCGAGCTCGAGGGCGCCGTCGGCCTGGCCTGCGACGTGTCCGACGAGGAGTCGGTGACGGCGGCGCTCGCCGCCGCCGAGCAGCAGCTCGGCGGCGTGGACTCGGTCTTCAACGCCGGCGGGCACGCCGAGTTCGGGCCGATCGAGGAGTGGTCGCTCGAGCGCTGGAACCGCATGATGCTCGTCCACGCCGGCGGCACCTTCCTGGTCTGCAAGCACGCCCTGCCGCTGCTGCGCCGGCGCGGCGGCGGGTCGATCGTGAACGTCGCCTCGGTCGCCGCCCTGCTCGCGCAGAAGAACAACGCGCCCTACGGCGCGGCGAAGGCGGCCGTCGCCGGCTTCACCCGTCAGCTCGCCCTCGAGGTGGGGCCGGAGATCCGGGTCAACGTGGTCGCGCCCGGGCGGACCCGGTCGGGGATGACCGAGCCGATCATGCTGGCCCGCGGCGAGGGCGACCTGCAGAAGGGCGCGGCGGTGTTCGGCCAGGGCAACATCCAGAAGCGGGTCGCCGAGCCCGACGAGCTCGCCGCCGCCGTGTGCTTCCTGCTCTCCGACGACGCGAGCTTCGTCACCGGCACGACGCTGGTGGTCGACGGCGGCGAGACGGTCGTCTGACCGTGGCGGCCGGCCTGCGCGACCTCGCCGGCCGCGTCGCCGTGGTCACCGGCGCCGCCGGCGGGCTCGGGCTCGCGATGGCCCGGCGGTTCGCCGCCGAGGGGATGCGCGTCGTGCTCTCGGACGTCGACCGGGACGGCGTCCGCGCGGCCGCCGCCGCGCTCGCCGACGACGGGGCGGACGTCCTCGCCGTCCGCACCGACGTGGCCCGCGAGGACGACGTCCAGCGCCTCGCCGACGAGGCGTTCGACGCGTTCGGCGCCGTCCACGTGCTGTGCAACAACGCCGGGGTGGTGAAGAGCGCCCGCGCCTGGCTGCTCACCCGCGAGGACTGGGAGTGGGTGCTCGGCGTCGACCTCTGGGGCGTGGTGCACGGGATCCGTGCGTTCCTCCCACGGATGCTCGAGTCCGGCCAGCCCGGGCACGTGGTGAACACCGCGTCGATGACCGCCCTGCTGCCGATGCCGCGGCTGGCGGCCTACGGGGCGGCCAAGGCGGCCGTGGCCGCGCTGTCGGAGTCGCTGCTGCACGACCTGGCCGCCGAGGGCGCCGACGTCGGCGTCTCGGTGTTCTGCCCGGGGTTCGTCGCCACCGGGATCACCGAGAGCGCCCGCAACCGGCCGCCGGAGCTCGCGGCCACGGCGCCGTCCGCCGGGCGTCGGACGGCGCACGGGGTGACCCCCCTGTTCACCGCCGACGAGGCCGCCGCGCAGGTCCTCGACGCGGTGCGCGACGGTCGGTTCTGGGTGCTCACCCACCAGGCGTACCGCGAGGTGATCCGGGAGCGGGCGGCCGGCATCGGCACCGACGCCGTCCCCGTGGTGCCGCCCGTCTGGTGATCCGTGGTCCCGCCGCAGGGCCCCGCCCCCCGCGGCCGCGGGGGGGGGGCCGCGGCCCCCTCCCACCCCGCCCCCGGCCGCGGCGCCGCGGGGCCACGGTCAGGGGATCAGCAGCCGGCGCGCCAGATGCCGTCGAAGTGGTCCAGGTAGTCCTCGACGCCGACGTAGTAGCCCTCCTCGTCGAGCGGTGCGTCGCCGATGTTGTCAGGGGTGAGCAGCTGCGTCGGCAGCTGCGAGTAGTCCACCGTGGTGGGGTCCTCGCCGGCGAAGATCCGGGCGAGCGCGTCGATCCGGTACATGCCGTGGATCTCCGCGGCGAAGCCGGTCCACGCGTCCTCGGTGCCCTCCTGCAGCGCCGCGACGTTGGCCGTGCTCGCGCTCTCCCCGCCGATGCTCACCTGCTGGTCGAGCCCGGCGGCCCGCAGTGCCGCGTCGAGACCGGTCGTCATGTCACCCAGCGACAGCAGCACCCAGTCGATGTCCGGGTTGCGCTGGATCTCGCTCACGATGAGGTTCGGGATCTCGCCGGCCACCAGGTCGGTGATCTGCGGGTCGATGACGGTCACCGCGGTGTCCGGGGCGACCTCCTCCATCGTCGCCTGCACACCCTCGGTCCAGGCGTGCAGGATCGGGTAGAGCGACAGGTCGACGACGAGGACGTGCTGGGCGCCCTGCGCCGCGGCGTACAGGGCGTTCATCCGCCCCCACAGACCGGTCTGCTCGAAGTCGTCGAGCGAGATCGTGTACGTCGTCCCGTCGACGCCCACGGGCTCGCCGTTGTCCGAGATGAGCACCGGGATGCCCAGCTGGTTGGCCCGGTCGAGCTGCGCCCGGAACGTCGAGGACGGGTTGCCCGACACCAGGACCGCGTCGGGGTTCTGGTCCAGCGCGGCGTCGAAGGCGGTCTGCGGGTCCTCCGGCCCGGTGCCCACCGGCTGGCGGACGACCGTCCAGCCGAGCAGCTCGGCGCCGGCCTCGAGGCCGTCGTTGGTCTTGCGGGTCACCGCCTGCGGGTTCTCGGTGACGATGATCGTCTTGCCCTCCTCCGGGCAGGCGGCCAGCGGCTCCTCGAGCGGGATGCCCTCGGGCGGCGAGAGGTACTGCTCGACCTCCTCCTCGGCGGCCGAGCTGCCGCCGCCCTCGCCGCCGTTCCCCCCGCCCCCTCCGCCGCCGTCGTCGCCCGAGCTGCAGGCGGTCGCGGCGGACAGCGCGACGACGGCGAGGAACGTGCTGATCGTGGTCTTCCGGCTCCGCATGGTGCGACTCCTCGTCTAGGGGCGCAGGGGGTCTGCAGGATCTGGGCGAGCGCCGACGACCGGTGCCGGAGCACCCCGCGGGCAGCGGGGAGCGGGCCACGTCGGCCGGGTCGTGCAGGCGGCAAGTTAACAGTGACCTGCGCCATAGCCAAGAGGCTTTCTGTAGTCCGATACAAGTTCGAGACCCACCTCGCGGGAGAGCGCGGTTCCGGCCCTGACCAGTCGGAGGACGCGTGGGAAGCGGTGTCCGGAGACCCTTGGCAGCAGGTGTGACCCGGGCTACAGTTGCCCGACTTTCTGTGGTCGGTGTCCGCTAAGTAGGTCGCCCGCTCGCCCGCTCGCCCCCTCCCCGCTCTCGAGGAGTCGGATGTCGCCAACGCCAGCTCTGCAGGTCCGCGGGCTGTCCAAGACCTTTCCGGGGCAACGTGCCCTCGTCGACGTCGACCTGGAGCTGCAGCCGGGGGAGATCCGCGCCCTCGTCGGGCAGAACGGGTGCGGGAAGTCGACGCTCATCAAGGTGCTCGCCGGCTACCACGAGGCCGATCCGGGCGCCGAGGTCTTCGTCGACGGCGAGCCGCTGCCGCTCGGCACGGCCGGGGCCGGCGACCACGCCGGCCTGCGCTTCGTGCACCAGGACCTCGGCCTGGTGCCCACCCTCGACACGCGCGACAACCTGGCCATGGGGCACGGCTACGAGCGCAACCGGCTCGGCCTCATCTCGTGGCGCCGCGAGCACCGGCTGGCGCGCGAGACGCTGCGCGGGCTCGGCTACGACTTCGACGTCCGGCAGCCGACCGGGCACCTGGTCATCAGCCAGCGCACGGCCATCGCGCTGGCCCGCGCCCTCTCGCCGCGCTCGACCCCGCCGCGGGTGCTCGTCCTCGACGAGCCGACGGCGAACCTGCCGGCCACCGAGATCGACCGGCTGTTCTCGGTCATCCGGTCGGTGCGCGACCGCGGCGTCGCGGTGCTGTTCGTCTCCCACCACCTCGACGAGGTCTTCGGCCTGTGCGACACCGTCACCGTGCTGCGCGACGGCCGGCACGTGGTCACCCGGCCGGTCGAGGGCCTCGACGAGGACGCGCTGATCGCGCTGATGATCGGCCGGACCCTCGACCAGTTCCTCGTGCCCGCCGAGACCGCCGCGACCGAGGACGAGCCGGTGCTGCGCGCCCGGGACCTGCGCACCGACGTGCTCGCCGGCGTCGACCTCCAGGTGCGGCCCGGCGAGATCGTCGGCGTCGCGGGCATCACCGGCTCGGGCCGGGAGGAGATCGCCCTGGCGCTGTTCGGCGGCCTGCCGCGCACCGGCAGCGTGATCGTCGGGGGGCGCGAGCTGGAGCCGCACCGCCCCGACAAGGCGGTCGACGCCGGCATCGCGCTGGTGCCGGCCGAGCGGCACGCCAACGCCGCGTTCCTCGAGTCGACGCTGCGGGAGAACGTCTCGATCGTCAACCCGGGCGACTTCCTCCGCCGCGGCCTGCTGAACCGGCGCCGCGAGGTCGCCGAGGTGACGAGCTGGCTGCAGAAGCTCAAGGTCCGCCCGCCCCAGCCGGAGCGGTCGCTCGCCACGCTGTCGGGCGGCAACCAGCAGAAGGTGGTGCTGGCCCGCTGGCTGCGCCAGCGGCCGAGGGTGCTCGTCCTCGACGAGCCGACCCAGGGCGTCGACGTCGGCGCCAAGGCCGACATCCACGTCCTGGTCGAGGAGGCGGCGGCCGAGGGGACCGCCGTGCTCGTCGTCTCCACCGACCACGCCGAGCTCACCCGGCTGGCCGAGCGCGTCGTCGTCCTGCGCAACGGGCGGGTCGCCGACGTCCTGGTCCGCCCGCACATCGACCCCGACCGGATCACGGCCGCCACCATCGGCCAGAGCAAGGGAGCGGCGGCATGACCCGTCCAGGCACCACCGGCGGACGCCACGCCGACAGCGGACACGATGTGGCCAGCGACCCCACCGTCGTCCCGTCGCCGGCCACGGAGGCCCACGTCTCCCCGGCCGAGGCGGGCAACCCGGTGGTCGAGGCCGACCTCGCCAGCCGCACGGAGCTGCCGCCCGACGAGGCCACGTCCGGACGGCGGTTCTCGCTCGGGATGGACCGGTTCAGCGGGCTCTACGTGTGGGCGCTGCTGATCGTCGTGTTCGCGATCTGGGTGCCCGACACGTTCCTGCGCTTCCAGAACGTCCAGATCATCGCCGGCACCGAGGCGATCACGGCCATGCTGGCGCTGGGCATCATCATCCCGCTGGCCGCCGGCGTGTTCGACCTGTCCTTCGCCGGGGTCTGCGGCATGGCGGTCGCCGTCACCGCCTGGGCGCAGGTCAACGGCTACCACCCGCTGGTCAGCGCCGTCATGGCGATCGCGGCGGCCACCTTCGTCGGCGTCGTCAACGGCTTCGTCGTCGTCAAGCTCAAGGTCAGCTCGTTCATCGCGACGCTCGGCATGAGCAGCCTGCTGCTCGCCGCGACCTACTGGATCGTCGACGGCAAGCAGATCGTCTCCGGCTTCAGCGAGACGTTCCTGGAGCTGGGCAACACCCGCTTCCTCGGGATCCCGCTGCCCTTCTACGCCATGCTCGTCCTGGCGGCGGTCATCTACATCCTGGTCGAGTACCTCCCGGTGGGCCGCTACCTCTACGCCTCCGGCGGCAACCCGGTGGCCGCCCGGCTGGCCGGTGTCCGCGTCGACCGCATCGTGTACGGCTCGCTGGTCGCCTCGTCCCTCATCGCCGGCATCGCCGGCGTGGTCCTGGCCGCCCGGATCGGGACGGCGTCGCCGGACATCGGCCCGTCGTACCTGCTGCCGGCGTTCTCCGCCGTCTTCCTCGGGTCGACCCAGGTCAAGCCCGGCCGGGTCAACGTGGTCGGCACCCTGATCGCGATCTACCTGCTGGCCACCGGCGTCAAGGGCCTGCAGCTGGCCGGGGCGCCGACCTACACCGACGACCTGTTCAACGGCGCCGCGCTCATCATCGCCGTCGCCCTGGCCGCCCGCTCCGCGCGGAAGGTCTAGTAGGTCAGCAGGGACGGGTCGGCGGCGCTCACGTGGTCGCGGTCGTTGAGGCTGTGCAGCGCGCGGCGCGGGCCCAGCCGCCGGACGCGGCTGACCGAGGTGTGCGCGGGGAGGAAGAACATGTCCTCGGCGATGCCGAGCACGTGCGCGAGGTAGGCGTTGATGACGCCGCCGTGGCAGACCACGACCAGGTTCGCCTCGGGGTGCATCGCGAGCAGGCCCTCGATGGTCGAGACGACGCGGTGGCGCAGCTCCGCGCTGCTCTCGCCGAACGGGACGAGGTCCCAGCGGCGCTCGGCCGGGAAGCGCGCCTGCACCCCGCGCCAGAACGGCTCGGCCAGGGCGTCGGCCGGCGAGGCGCCGTCCTCGAGGTCGCGGTAGACCTCGACCTCGCGCAGGTCCTCGAGCACGACCGGCTCGAGGCCGTGGTGGCCGCCGATCGCCCGCGCCGTCTCCAGCGCCCGGGAGAGGTGGCTGCTCACGACGACGTCCACCCGCTGCCCGGCGAAGGCCTTCCCGACCAGCGCCGCCTGCCGCCGGCCGACCTCCGACAGCGGCGGGTCGACCCACTCGGCCGGGATGAACACCGGCGAGGTCGGGAACTGCTGCTGGCCGTGGCGGACCAGGGCGAGCTCGGTGCCGTCGGGCTGCGCGATGAGGAACGTCTCGTGCATCGAGAACGGGGGCGGGGCCGGCGCCGGCGGGCGGCGGGGCGGCGAGGGGGTCGCCGGCGACGCGGGCACCGGGTGCGCGGTGGTCACCCCGCGGACGCTAGCCGAGACGGGAGAGGGAGCGACGGGTGAGCTGGTTCGGGGCACCGCCGGCGGGGCTGGACATGTACCACGTGGGGGTCGTCGTCCCCGACGTCCGGGAGGCGATGGCGCGCTACTCCGAGGCCCTCGGCTTCACGTTCAGCAGGGTCGGGGACAGCCGGCTGGACGTGCTGGTCGACGGCCGCGTGCGGGAGGCGCGGATCGCCGCCACCTACTCGATGCAGGGGCCGCCGTACCTCGAGCTGATCGAGGAGCTGTCCGGCGGGATCTGGGCCCCCCAGGCCCTCGCGCTGCAGCACGTGGGCTTCTGGGTGGACGATCTCGCGGGGACGATCCGCCGCCTCGACGACGCCGGCCTGCCCGGGCGGGTCCGGCACGTCCCCGCCGAGGGCCAGCCGGCGATGTTCAGCTACCACGACGCCGGCGCCGGGCTGTGGTGGGAGCTCGTGGACCCCGCCTTCCGGCCCCGCCTGCAGGCGCGGCTGGCGGCGGGGGAGGACCGGCCGTGAGCGCGGCGGAGGACGAGCTCGCCGTCCGCGCCCTCGTCGCCCGGTACTGCGACGCGGTCTGCCGGCGCGACGCGGCCGCGTGGGCGGCCACGTGGGCGGAGGACGCCACCTGGGACCTCGGCGGTGGCCGGGTCACCCACGGCCGCGCGGCGGCGGTCGAGCTGTGGACGACGGCGCTGGCCAAGTACCCCTGGGTGGCCCAGCTGGCGCCCACCGGCACCGTCGAGGTGTCCGGCGACACCGGCCGGGGGGAGTGGTGGGTGCTGGAGCTCAACCACCTCGCCGACGGCTCCGGGGCGCTGCACCTGGGCCACTACGACGACGAGTACCGGCGCACCGCCGAGGGCTGGCAGTTCGCGTCCCGCCGCTTCGCCATGGTCTACCGCGGGCCCCTCGACCCCGGCACCGTCGTCCCCCTGCCCCCGCGGACCGGCTGACGGCGAGATCGGCGGTCTCGCACGCCTCGGCGCGGGAAAGCGTGCCACAGCGCCGATGTCGCCGGGGCGGCGGCGGGTCAGGGTTCGAGGAGCCCGGTGCGCAGCCGCTGCACGGCGCCCGCCGGCAGCCCGGCGCCCACCGCCCAGCGCTCGACGCCGCCGAACTCGTCGTCCAGCCAGGCGAGGAACGCGCGCATCGTTCCGGGCTCGGAGCCGAAGATCCACTCGGGCGCCGCGGCCAGGCCGTTGCCGCGGAAGAACGGCGAGGAGCGGATCCGCGCCAGGATCGCCGGCATGTTCGCGGTCGTCGCCGCGTAGTCGGCCACCACCTGCTCGCGCTCGACGCCGAGGAGCTCCAGCAGCAGCGCGACCAGCACGCCCGTGCGGTCCTTGCCGGCCGTGCAGTGCACGACGGCGGGCAGCGACCCCTCGGCGGCCAGCAGCTCGACGGCGACCAGCAGCAGCTCGCCGTTGTCGCGGAGCTGCAGCACGTAGTCGTCGACGAGGTTGGTGGCCAGTCCCGCCGCGACCTGCTCGGGGGACAGCGCCGCCTTGGGCTGCAACGGCAGGTTCACGTAGCGCACGTCCGGCACCTCGGCCAGCCCCCGCCCCTCGCGCGCGCACTCCTGCTCGGTGCGCAGGTCCACGACCAGCCGCGGCGCGAGGTCGCGGACCAGCGCCACCGCCCCCTCGTCGGTCAGCCCGCGCAGGTTGTCCGAGCGCACCACGCGGCCGCGCCGCACCCGCCGGCCGTCACCGGTGGTCAGCCCGCCGAGGTCGCGCACGTTGAGCAGCCCGTCGACCACGAGTGCCCGCGAAACGTCCATGCCGCCACTTTCCATCGATGGGCTCAAACTAGTGACAGTGACAAGTTAGTACCTCTACAGTTCCGGCAACCCGACCCGTGAGCCGGGTCACAGTCGCGGGCCTGCCCGCCCGGAACCAGGAAGGACGCCGCCGATGGCCGACCACGGCTGGTTGATCGACACCGTCCCCAGCGAGCAGTTCCCCGTCTACACGCGGCTCAACGCCAACGACGTCCTGCCCGACCCGATCACCCCGCTGGGCGCGAGCTTCTGCTGGATCCCGCACATCATCCCGGGCTGGGCCGCCGGCTACGCCGCGCTCGACGCCTTCACGCCGTCGGAGCTGGCGAAGGAGCCCATGGCCCCGGTGGCCGGGTTCTTCTACGGGTACCTCTACATCAACCAGTCCAACGTGCGGGTGGTCGGCATCCGGGCCGGCATCGGCTGGCGGGCCATCGACGCGGCCTTCTTCAGCGTCGACTCCCCGCCGCACGACGAGCGGCCGGACGACGTCAACGAGGAGCTCAGCGCCAAGATGGCGGCCCGCACGCAGTGGGCGCTGACCACCACGACCTTCCCCGAGCTGGAGGAGGAGCGGCAGATCGCCGAGCGCGTCCGGGCCAACCGGCCGGACCTCGCCACGCTCACGCCGGCCGCGCTGGTCATGTACGCCCGCTCGCTCATGCCGCTCGAGCGGCTGTGCTGGCGCAGCGAGACGATCGGCAGCAACCAGGCCGCGACCGGCCCCGCCGTCCTCGGCCAGCTGCTCGGCGAGGCCGACCCGTCGCTCGTCGTCCAGGTCATCGGCCAGGCCGGCGACGTCGACTCCGCGGCCCCGTCGTTCGCGCTGTGGGACCTCTCCCGCGTCGTCCGGGCCGACGACTCGCTCATGGCGGAGTTCGACGCCGGCGTCGACGGGCTGCTCGGCCGGCTGGAGGCCGGGCACGCCGACTTCGCCTCGCAGTTCCACCGCTTCCTGCGCGACTACGGCTACCGCGGCCCCAGCGAGTGGGACCTGGGCGCCGCCTCCTGGGAGACCCACCCGGAGCTGGCCCTCGGCCTGGTCGACCGGCTGCGCCACCTCGGCGACGAGGCGTCCCCGGGCGCCCGCCAGGGGGAGCAGGACCGGCAGCGCGCCGAGGCCACCGCCAAGGCGCTGGCGATCCTCGGGGACAACCAGGAGGCGCTGCAGACCTTCGAGCTCGCCGTCGCCTCGGCCCGGCGCTTCGGCGCCTGGCGGGAGCGGGCCAAGACCAACTGCATCAAGGTGCTGCACGAGGCCCGCATGGCGCTCAGCGAGCTCGCCCGCCGGCTGCACGCCGAGGGGCACCTGGAGAGCCCGCAGCAGCTGTTCATGGCCACCGACGACGAGCTCGACATCCTCGTCGCCGAGCCGGAGGCGCTGCGCGAGCGCCTCGCGGACCGGGAGAAGGAGTGGCACCGGCTGGCCGGCCTCGACATCCCGACCTTCCTCGACTCCCGCCAGGGCATCAAGCCGCTGTCGGAGATCCCGCGCAAGGAGGAGGTCGCGGTCGAGACCGCCCGGCCCGGCGACGTCCTCCAGGGCGGGCCGGCGTCGGCCGGCGTGGCCCGCGGCCGGGCGCGGATCGTGCACGACACGGCCAGCATCTCGGAGTTCCAGCCCGGCGAGGTGCTCGTCGCCCCGCAGACCGATCCCTCCTGGACGCCGCTGTTCATGGTGGCCAGCGCGGTGGTCGTCGACGTCGGCGCGATGGGCAGCCACGCGATGATCGTCAGCCGCGAGCTCGGCATCCCCTGCGCGGCCGGGGTCACCGCGGCCACCCGGCGCATCCCCGACGGCGCCGAGGTCGAGGTCGACGGCTCCACCGGCCGCGTGACCGTGCTCAGCACCTGAGCCGCCCGGCCGCCGGTGTCCGCGGGGACGCCGGCGGCCGGTGCTACGCGGACGCGGTCCCGGGACGCCGGACGACCTCGCGGTTGCCCTCGGTCCACATCCTGTGCAGCGTCCGGTGGGCGATCCGCCAGCCGTCCGGCGTGCGCACCAGCCGGTCGTGGTAGCGGCCGCCCAGGAAGTAGTGGTCCCCGCCCGGGGTCCCGCGGCGGACGTGCTGCGAGATGAGGTAGCAGTCGGCGGTCGCCTCGTCGCCGCGCACATCGACGATCACGTTGCCGACCAGGTGCTGGGTGGCATCGAGGTCGCCGATGGTGCCGCGGATCGCCGCGATGACCGCCGCGACGCCTCGCGGGCTGCCGAGGGTGCCGTACTCGTACACGCCGTCCGGCGCGAACACCTCGCCGAGCCGCTCCCAGTCGCGGGTGTCCAGCGCGGTGCAGTACCGGGCGAGCAGGTCGTGGATCTCCAGCCGGTCGAGCAGCTGCTGCAACGGGTCTGACACCGGCCAGAAACTAGACACGCTCTCCAGTTAGCGCAAGACTCCGAGGGATCCGGAGGAGGTGGCCATGGCCGGGGACCCGATGCGCGGGGACACCGCCCGCGACTGGGAGGACGTGCGCTCCTACACGCTGGAGCGGGAGCAGGAGGCCGAGCTGCTGCAGCGGCAGACCGAGTGCACCTTCATCTGGCTGGGCAAGGACGGCCACCCGATGGGCGTGGTCATGAACTACCTGGCCCACGACGGCCGGTTCTGGCTCACCGCCACGGCGGGTCGGCCCCGGATCGCCGCGGTGCGCCGCGACCCCCGGGTGAGCATCGCGATCACCTCGAAGGGCTCCGGGGTGGGCGTGAGCCGGTCGCTGACCTACAAGGGCACCTGCGTCGTGCACGAGGACGACGCCACCAAGGCCTGGTTCTACCCCGCGTTCGCCGCGCGGCTGCGCCCGGACGACGCGGCCAAGGCCGCCTCGTTCGCCGCCCACCTCGACTCGCCCGGCCGGGTGGTGCTGGAGGTCGTGCCCGAGGGCCGGATCGGATTCGACAGCAGCAAGATGTGGGCCGCCGCGCCGTCGGCGGCCCCTGCTCAGCCCACCCCCTGACAGGAGGACCCCCGTGCGCGCCCTTCAGCTGACCAAGTGGCAGTCCGACGCCGAGCTGCGCGACGTGCCCGAGCCCGAGGCCGGACCCGGACAGGTCGTCATCAAGGTCGGCGGCGCCGGGGCGTGCCACTCCGACCTGCACGTGATGCACGACTACCCCGAGGGCGCGGTGCCGTTCGAGATCCCGTTCACCCTCGGCCACGAGAACGCCGGGTGGGTGCACCAGGTGGGTCCGGGCGTGCGGGGGCTCGAGGTCGGGCAGCCGGTGGCCGTGTACGGGCCGTGGGGGTGCGGGCGGTGCGCCCGGTGCAGCGCCGGCGTGGAGATCTACTGCGAGGACCCGGCGAACGCGGTCCAGGTGAACGGCGGTGGCGGGCTCGGCAAGGACGGCGGCTTCGCGCCCTACATGCTGGTCCCGGACACCCGCTTCCTCACCCCGCTGCCCGACGGGCTCGAGCCCGTGCAGGCCGCGCCGCTCACCGACGCCGCGCTGACCCCGTACCACGCCGTCAAGCGCTCGCTGCCCAAGCTGCTGCCGGGCAGCCATGCCGTCGTCATCGGGGTCGGCGGCCTCGGCCACCTCGGCGTGCAGATCCTCAAGGCCCTCTCGGCCACCACGGTCATCGCGGTGGACCTCAAGGAGAACGCGCTGGAGCTGGCCCGCAGCTGCGGGGCCGACGTGACGATCCGCTCCGGCGAGGACGCCGCCGCGCAGATCAAGGAGGCGACCGGCGGCAGGGGCGCGGACCTGGTGCTCGACTTCGTCACCGCCGAGCCGACCCTGGCCCTCGCCCAGCAGGTCGTCCGCACCCTCGGCGACCTGACCATCGTCGGGGCCGGCGCGGCGACGCTGCCCGTCGGCTTCTACACCCAGCCCTACGAGGTCAGCGTCCAGGCGCCGTGCTGGGGCTCGCGGCCCGAGCTCGCCGAGGTGATGCAGATGGCCGCCCGCGGCCTCATCACGCCGGAGATCACCACGTTCGGCCTGGACGACGCGATGGACGCCTACCGCCAGATGCAGGACGGCTCGCTGCGCGGCCGCGCCGTCATCGTGCCGAACGAGCGGTGACGCCGCCGGCCGGCCTCGACCCGCTCGAGCGGCTGGCCGCGATCGAGGAGATCCGCGCCGTGGTGCTGCGCTACTGCCGCGGCGTGGACCGCCTCGACGTCGACCTGCTGCGCAGCACCTACCTGCCCGGCGCGGTCGACGACCACGGGGTGTTCGTCGGGGACGCCGCCGAGTTCTGCGCCCGGGTCGTCGAGTCGCACCGCCGGTACGACGCGACGCTGCACTGCGTCACCAACCACCTGGTCGAGCTGGACGGGCCGGACGACGCCCGGGGCGAGGCGTACGTGCAGGCCCACGTCCTGCGCCGGGACGACGCCGGCGCCCCCGTGCACGACACCTGGTGGGGCCGCTACGCCGACCGCTACGCCCGCCGCGACGAGCGGTGGGGGATCGCCCACCGGGTCGTGGTGCACGAGTGGACCCGGCGGGAACCGCGCGGCGCCCCGATGCGGGCCGACACCGGCCTGTTCCGGCAGGGCTCGGAGGACCGGGGGACCGGCGCCGTCCTCGGTCCGGACGACTTCCCGCCGCGGGTCAGCTGAGGTCGGGCCGGGCGCCGGCGACCACGCACTCGAAGTGCGCGGTGCCGCGCTCGGCCGGGTCGTCGAGGTTCTCCACCACCGCGAACGTCTGCGCCCACTGGTCGGGACGGGCGCGGAAGAGCCCTTTCGGGTCCTCGACCACACCGGGCGCCGACACGTCCCACACCTCGCCCTCGCCGTGGTCCTCCCCGCGGTAGACGCCCCGGCCCAGGCCGTCGTCGAAGCCCTGCCAGTAGCCGCCGCCCTGCAGGTACACCGGCGTCCCGACGACGGTGTAGCCGAACCGCTCGGTGCCCCCGCCCGGGGTGCGCAGCCCGATGGTGCCGTCGCGCAGCCGGCGGGAGCCGGGCACCAGCCGCACCTCGAGCTCGGCCGGCGCGGTGTAGGACCACGGCTCGCCGGCGTCGCCGCGTGGCAGCACCCGGCTCTCGAACATGGGGAAGGAGCCGTCGTCGGCCTGGTGCAGCTGCCAGAAGACGACCCGCTCGGGGAAGCGCACGACCACCCACTGCCGGACGGCGAAGCTCCTGTCGCCGACGCCCGGGGGGAGCGGCGCGGCGGCCCGGGTGGGCGGACCGCCGGTGCGGCCGAGACCCCACGAGTGGTCGCGGACGCCGACCCACGCGGCGTCCACCTCCAGCCGTCGGCCGGCGACCTCGAGCCAGCCGGACACGTCGCAGCACTGGTCGTAGTTGCAGCGCTGCGCGGTGAGCCGTCCGGCGGCCCAGCGCTCGGCGTACTCCTCCAGGTAGGGCTCGTGCAGGCCGGTCCAGCCGAGGTCGAAGGCGATGCCGTGCGGGTTGGGCGCGCAGGTGGTGCGCAGCCGCTCCAGCGGGGCGAGCACCTCCACCCGCAGCGGGCCGACGGCGAGGTCGTCGATCGCGGGGCGCAGCCGGCGCGACCAGCGCAGGTTGTGCTGACGGCCGTCGATGCCCACGCAGGCGTAGCCGTCGAGCACGTCGGTGTTGGCGTAGAGCCGGATGGCGGTGAACAGCGACGCCGTCCCCGCGTCGTCGGCCGCGGTGAAGTAGAAGCCGTCGCTCCAGTGCGGCGAGTCGCTGGCCACCGAGTCGAAGGTGCGGGCCACCTGGTGGCGCGGCCACTCGTCGGCGCGGGTGAGCCGGCCGCCGCGCGGTGTGGTCATGGCGCAGTCTTGTACACCCGCGCGAGGCTGTGCAACATTCTGTCGCACATCTCGCGGAGGGGGAGGGTGCCGTGGCGACGCTGGTCCTCGGGGGCACGAGCTTCGTCGGCGGGCGGCTGGTCGAGCACCTGCTGCGCACCGGTGCCGAGGTCACCCTGCTCAACCGCGGCCGCTCCGCGCCGCCGCCCGGCGTCGGCCAGCTGGTCGCCGACCGCACCGATCCCGCCGCGGTCCGCGCCGCGCTGGCGGGGACGGAGTGGGACGCCGTCCACGATGTGTCGGGCTTCGTCATGGCGGCCGGCGGGTCCTCCTTCGAGGACCTCGTCGGGTTGCTCGACGGCCGCACGGGGCGCTACGTGTTCGTGTCCTCGATCATGGCCTACCGGCCCAGCGGCTTCTTCCCGTGGACCGAGGACCAGCCCTGCCGCGACGAGCCGCCGACCACCTACGGCGGCTTCAAGGTGCACGCCGAGCAGGTGCTGCTCGGCGCCGCGCGGGAGCGGGGCTTCCCGGCGACGGTCGCCCGCCCCGCCGCGATCTACGGCCCGACCAACAACATCCACGACATGGAGACGGCGATGTTCACCCGCCTGCGCCGCGGGCTGCCGGTGCTGGTGCCGCACGGCGGCCTGGTCGCCACGTCCTACGGGCACGTCGACGAGCTGTGCGCCGCCCTGCTGGTGCTCGGCCGGTCGCCGGCCGCGGTGGGGGAGGTGTTCAACGTCAGCGGGCAGGGCGTCACGGCGGCGCAGTACGTGGCGACGGCGGCGGAGGTCGTGGGGGTGGAGCCCGACGTCGTCCCCGTCCCCGACGAGGCGCTGCCGGGGCTCGGCAAGCCGTTGCCCTTCAGCCACCTGTTCGCCGCCCGCCACCACGGGGTGGTGAGCACCGAGAAGGCCCGGGCGCTGCTCGGCCTCCCGGCCGAGCGGGACTTCGCCACCGGCATGGCCGAGACCTACGAGTGGTTCGTCTCCTCGCCGCTGGCCGCCGCCGGCAGCGCCCTGGCCGACCCGCTGTGGGGCGCCGGCTTCGACCTCGAGCACGAGGCCCGCGTCGTGGCGGGGCTGCGGGGGTGACCGCGCCACCGGTCGACGACGCCGTCCTGTGGCGGGCCGTCGCGGCCACGATCGCCGACGCCGTCGTCCCGGCGCTGCCGCCCGGGGCCGCGCGCGACACCGCCGTGCAGCTCACCGGCCTGGCCCGCTACGCCGCCGGCCGGCCGGCGCCCGACCCGGCCGGGCAGGCCCGCGCCCTCGACGAGGCGCTGGGCCGCCCGCCCGGCGGGGACCTGCCGGCGGCGCTGCGCCGCGCCTCGGCGGCCCTGGTGGCCGGCGGCGCGCCGGCCGCCCGCGTGCGTGCGGTGCTGCTCGACCGGCTGGAGGAGGACATCCGGGTCGCCGCTCCGCTGCTGGAGACCTTCAGCGGCCACCCGGCCACCGACGTCGAGCCGGTGCCGCGCGGTGTGCCGGCCGACGAGCTGGACCGGCTGACCCGCTGGTTCGCCGGGGTCCACGGCGGCCCGGTGGAGGTGCGGCTGGCCACCGTGCTCTCCGGCGGGCACAGCCGGCGCATGCTGCGCGTCGAGCTGGCCACGCCGCAGGGCCAGGCGGCCTACGTCGTCCGCATCGAGCAGGGCGGCACGTTCGGCACCGACGGCACCCTCGAGGCGCGGGCCATGCGCGACCTGGGGGCCGCCGGTGTCCCGGTCGCCCCGGTGCGCTGGATCGAGGGCCCCGACGTCCTGGGCCGTCCGTTCTTCGTCATGGACCTGGTCCCCGGCAGCTCGGCGGTCGACGACGCCGTCCTCGACGCCTTCGTGGCCGCGCTGCACGCCGTCCACCGCACCGACCCCGCGGTCGCGGCCGACGCGCTCGGCCCGGTGCCCGACCCGGAGGCGGCGGTCGCCGCGCAGGTCGACCGCTGGGAGGCCGTCTACCGCGGCTCGGTGCCCGAGCCGGTGCCGCTGCTCGACGAGGCCGCGGCCTGGCTGCGCGCGCACCTGCGCCCCACCGGCCCGACCGTCGTGGTGCACGGCGACCCGGGACCCGGCAACTTCCTCTCCGTCGCCGGCCGGGTCGTGGCGCTCACCGACTGGGAGTTCGTGCACCACGGCGACGCGGCCGAGGACTGGGCGTACCTGGCGGTCATCCGCGGCCGCAAGCTCGGCCCGCCCGACGCCTGGTACGAGCGCATCGCGCGGATCACCGGGATCCGCCTCACGCCCGAGCAGTGGCACGCCTGGGAGGCGTTCAACCAGTTCAAGGGCGCCTGCGCCAACCTCACCGCGCTGCGGCTGTTCCGCGACGGCGTCGCCGCCACCCCCAACCTGCTGGCCATCGGCACCGCGGTGCACTACCGGTTCCTGCGCCGGCTGGCCGACCTCGTGGCACCCGACTGAGACAGGAGAGATCCCGTGGACCCCACCCTGCAGCTGCTGCTGGACGAGCGGGACGTCACCCGGCTCTGCTACCGGTACGGCAGCGCGCTCGACGACCGCGACTGGGCGGCGCTGCGCACCTGCTTCACCGACGACGCCGTCACCGAGTACGAGGGGCTCGGCGAGTTCGCCGGCTACGCCGCCATCGAGTCGGTGTGCCGGGCGGCGCTGGACCCGCTGGACCGCAGCCACCACCTCATCGGCAACGTCGTCGTCGAGGTGGACGGCGACACCGCCACCGCGCAGTGCTACCTGCACGCCCAGCACGTCAAGGCCGGCACCCCCGGCGGCGACCTGCACGTCATCGCCGGCCGGTACACCGACCGCCTGGCGCGCACGCCCGACGGGTGGCGGTTCACCCACCGCCGGCTCGAGACCTGGTGGACCGACGGCAACCCGGCCGTCGTGGGCGGCTAGGTGGAGGAGCCGCGCGAGGACCGGCGGATCACCCAGACCCGGGCCGCGGTGCACGCGGCGACGCTGGCGATCATCGCCGAGAAGGGGGTGCGGGCGGCCACCGTCGAGCGCATCGCCGACCGTGCCGGGGTCTCCCGCAGCACGGTGTACCGGCGCTGGCCGGAGCTGCGCGTCCTCTACTACGAGGCGTTCGCCCAGCTGGCCCGGCGGTCCTCCCCCGAGCTGCGCGGGGACACCGAGCGGGAGCTGCTGCACTACCTGCAGGACTACGCCGACCGGCTCAACGACCGCACGTACGGCTCGGTGCTCGTCGCGCTGATCGAGGCCGCCTGGCGCGACCCGCAGCTGGCCGACCTGCGCCGGTCGGTGTTCGACGAGCGCTCGTCCCGCGCGGCGGCGATCCTCGAGGCCGGGGTGCGCTCCGGCCGGTTGCGGGCCGACCTCGACCGGCGCGAGGCGCTCGACGCGGTCGTCGCGCCCTTCCTGTACCGCCGGCTGGTCGAGCAGCAGCGGATCGCGCCGGCCGACGTCCGCCGGCTGCACGCCGACCTGCTGCGGCGCTTCGGTCAGCCCTCGTCGCGGTGAGGGTGCGCGACGGCGACGACCCCGGCTTCGGGCGGGACCGCGGCGCCGTCGGCGACGTCGACCTCGGGCTCGACGAGCGGTTGGACGCGCATCTCGGCCGGGAGCAGGTGGGCCCGCTCGGCGGCCGCCTCCGCCGCCGCGAGGGCCTCGGTGGGGATGGCGTCCCCGCCGCGCGACCGGGCGGCCCGCTCCTCGTGGCTCACCACGGCGCCCGCAGCCTCCGGGGGGACGTGCGCGTCCTCCGCGGGAGGAGCGCCGCGCAGTTCGGCAGGGAGCTCGTCACGATCCAGCATCTGCCCCACTCTCCTCAGGTATCGGGTCCCCGCAAGGAGCGCGCGCGCGAGCCGCCGTCGTGGTAGTCGACCTCGTGCCGCACCCGGTCGCCGTAGAACACGACGTAGCTCATGCCGGGCGCGTGCCACCGCCGGCCGGCCGTGCCGGGGCCGAAGCGGTCGTCGGTCACGGTCGCCGACATGACCCAGGTGAACGCCAGGCCGTCGGGCCGGCTCCACCACTCGCCGGAGGGCACCAGCCGCAGGTCGGGCCAGCTCGCCAGGCCGCGCGCGAAGTAGGCGCGGATCGCCGGCCAGCCGCGGTGCACCCCGCCGATGACGTCGTCGAGGACCGCGTCCTCCGTCAGGAACGGCCGCGGCGCGTCGGCGTCGCCGCTCGACCACGCCCCGAACAGCGCCTCGACCACCGCGATCCGCTCGTCCACGACTCCATCCTGCACACGCCCTACAGGAACTGGCCAGAGCGAGTTACTGTGCTCGCAGTCCAGAAACGTCAGGGGGGTGCCATGACCGCGGCCGAGCCGACGACGGCCATGGCGACGATCTACTCCGAGCACGTCGGCGAGCTCGTGGTCGCCGAGCGCACCGAGGCCGCCGACGGCGTGGTCACGCTGGTGCTCGAGCACCCCGACGGCGAGGAGCTGCCGGCCTGGACGCCGGGCGCGCACGTCGACCTGCTGCTCGGGCCGGACCTCACCCGCCAGTACTCGCTGTGCGGCTCGCCGGGGGAGCGCACCCGCTGGCGGCTGGGCGTGCTGCTCGACGAGGGCGGCCGCGGCGGGTCGCGGCACGTGCACGAGCGGCTCGCGGCGGGGGAGCGGGTGTCGGTGCGCGGGCCGCGCAACCACTTCCCGCTGGTCGCCGCCGACCGCTACGTCTTCCTCGCCGGCGGCATCGGCATCACGCCGATCCTGCCGATGATCGCCGAAGCCGACGCCTCGGGCGCCGACTGGACGCTCTTCTACGGTGGCCGGCAGCGCTCGTCGATGGCCTTCGTCGACGAGCTGGCCCGCTACGGCGACCGGGTGGTGCTCCGACCGCAGGACGAGCACGGGCTGCTCGACCTGGCCGCGATCCTCGAGCCACGGCCCGGTGCGCTGGTCTACGCCTGCGGCCCGGAGGCGATGCTCCAGGCGGTCGAGCAGGGGTGCGCCGGCTGGCCGCCGGGCAGCCTGCACGTCGAGCGGTTCTCCGCCAAGCCGGTGGCCGAGGGGGCCGCCGCGACCAGCTTCGAGGTGGTCTGCCAGCGATCGGGGATCACCGTGACCGTGCCGGAGGACCGGTCGATCCTCGACGTCGTCCTCGACGCCGGGGTCAACGCGCTCTCCTCGTGCCAGGAAGGCGTCTGCGGCACCTGCGAGACCGCCGTCGTGGAAGGCTCGCCCGATCACCGGGACTCGTTGCTCACCGACGAGGAGAAGGCGGCGGGTGACTACATGATGATCTGCGTCTCGCGGTCGCAGTCCCCGCGGCTGGTGCTGGACCTGTGACCGCCGTGCGGGACTACCCCCTCGACTGCTGGTACCTGGCCGCGCCGTCGACGGCGGTGGCCGCCCGGCTCTCCTCCGTGCGGCTGCTGGGCCGCCAGGTGGTGCTCTACCGGCGCGGCGACGGCGGCGTGGTCGCCCTCGACGACCGGTGCGCCCACCGCGCGCTGCCGCTGTCGATGGGGCGGCTCGTCGACGACACGGTCGTCTGCCGCTACCACGGCTTCACCTACGACGGCACCGGCGCCTGCGTGCGGGTGCCCTCCCAGGAGCACGTGCCGTACGGGGCGGGCGTGCCGAGCCACCCGGTCCGCGAGGAGGGCGGGCTGGTGTGGATCTGGCCGGGCGACCCCCGCCGCGCCCGCACCGCCGATCCGCCCCGGGTGCCGTGGCTGGCCGACCCCGGCTGGTCGGTGCTCGGCGGCGAGCGCAGCGTGGCCGCCGGCTACCTGCTGCTGCACGAGAACGCCCTCGACCGCACCCACTTCGCCTTCGTGCACCCCGACACCTCGCACCGCGGCTACCTCGAGGAGCCGCCGCCGCTGGAGATCGAGGTGACCGAGACGTCGGTCTCCTACGCCCGCACCTTCCCGGCAGCGCCGCTGGCCGCGTGGCAGAGCTCGGCCACCGGGCTGCCGCCGGACACCCGCGGCGTGCAGCACGAGTCGGGCGTGTTCGTCTCACCGGCGCTGCACGTCGACCACATGCGCATCGAGGCCGACGGAGCGGCCTTCCGCACCGTGTTCGTGCGCGCCTTCACCCCGGTCGAGCCGGGGGCCACCCGGGTGCACTGGTGGGTGGCGCGGGACTGGGCGGCGGGGGACCCGGTGGTCGACGAGACGCTGCGCCGGGTGCACGAGCGGACGATGGAGGAGGACGAGCCGCTGCTCGAGGCGATCCAGGCGACCCTCGACCGGGACGGCGCAACGCGGCAGGTCAACGCCGCGGCCGACGCCGCGGCGGTGCGCGCGCAGCAGATCGTCAAGCGGCTCCTCGAGGAGGAACGGCCCTCTCGACTTACTTGACAGTGTCTCCTCTTTGGGGCACTGTCGGGCTGCGGATCGTGCCCCACGTCACAGCGAATCCCCGCATCGTCCCCGTCTCTTTCGCGGAGGGTCCCGTGGTCTTCGTCCCCAGCCGAGGCGAGCTGCCCTACCGGCACGGTCCGGGCGTCCCCCTGCTGCCCGCCGACGCCGAGCCGTCGTCCCTGCCGGCCTCGGTCTACCTCGACCCGGAGCGGTACGAGCAGGAGCGGGCGAAGGTGCTCGCCCGAACCTGGCAGATCGTCTGCCGCTCCTCGGAGATCGCGAACCCGGGCGACCACGTCGTCTGGGAGGGGCAGGGCGAGACGATCGTCGTCACCCGCCGGCGCGACGGCGGCGTCGCCGGGTTCCACAACGTCTGCCAGCACCGCGGCGCGCGGATCGTGAAGGAGTCGGGCTGCGGCGCCCGCCGGTTCACCTGCCGCTGGCACAACTGGACCTACGACTTCGAGGGCAACGTGCTCGGCGTCCCCGACCGCGAGGACTTCGCCCCCGAGCAGCTCGACGGCCTCGCCGCCCCGCCGGTCGAGTGCGACGAGTGGGGCGGCTGGGTGTGGGTGGTCCTGGCCGGCCCCGGCGTGGCCCCCCCGCTGCTCGAGTGGCTGGGCGAGGACCTGGTCGGCGACCTCGGCGCCTACCGCATGGAGGACATGCTCCTGATCGACAAGCTGGTCTGGGAGCTGCCGGTCAACTGGAAGGTCGTCATCGACGGCTTCAACGAGAACTACCACGCGCCGGCGCTGCACCGCGTCCCGCCGCAGGACGCCAAGGACGGCCGCGAGAGCACCTTCTTCCACTGGGGCCCGCACGGGATGATGGTCGTGCCCTACAAGGGCGTGCTGCCCAAGCTCAAGGAGACCCGCGACCACCAGAGCCTGGCGATCTGCCACTACACGGTGTTCCCGACCGCGGTGTTCAACAACAACCCGAACCACATCCAGCTCTTCCGCGCGGTGCCCCTGGCGGTCGACCGCACCCGGTTCGAGACCTGGGAGCTGCAGTACGACCCGCAGGGCGACGAGGACTACGTCGCCGGGGTGAGCGCGCACTGGAACCGGCTGAAGGACGTCGTCGCCGAGGACGTCGAGATCTACGGCGAGGTGGCCGCGACCCGGACCTCCTCGGCCTACGCGCGCAACGTGTTCAACGACCACGAGTGCAAGATCACGCACTTCCACCAGGTCGTGCAGCAGATGCTCGACTCCTGACGGGCCGGTGCCGTGAACCCCGAGGAGGAGCCCGCCGTCATCGTCTCCGGCTGGATCGACTTCGACCCGGCCGACCGGGAGGCCGCGCTGCGCGCCTTCGCCGTCGTGGTGGCCGAGAGCCGCCGGGAGCCCGGCTGCATCGACTACGCGTTCTCGCCCGACCTGCGCCTGCCCGGCCGCGTGCGCGTCTTCGAGCACTGGACCAGCGACGCGGCGCTCACCGAGCACCTGACGCTGCCGCACGTGCAGCAGCTGCGGTCCGCGATCGCCGGGCTCACCCGCACCGGCCGCCAGATGACCCACCACACGGTCGTGGTCTCCCGCCCGATGGGGTCCTCGTCCGCACCCGCCGCGACAGCCTGAACGGAGCCCCGGCATGACCGCCGTCCCTCATTACGCCTCCGGCGTCGACTTCACCAGCCCGGCGGTCCGCAAGGACGCCTTCGACGTCATGGCCCGGCTGGTCGAGCACTACCGCCACACCACGACGGACATGGTCGAGGCGCAGTGGCGCGAGCCGGTGCGCAACTACACCGACCCCGAGCTGTGGGAGCGCGAGGTGCAGGCCGTCCACCGCACCCGGCCGCTGCCGGTCGCGCTCTCCTGCGAGCTGCCCACGCCCGGCTCGTACAAGGCGGTCGACGTCGTCGGCACCCCGGTGATCGTGACCCGCGACCGCGGCGGCGAGCTGCGCGCCCTGGTCAACTCCTGCCGGCACCGCGGGGGAGAGCTGGTGCCGGAGGGCACCGGCCACACCCGCCGGTTCACCTGCCCGTACCACGCCTGGTCCTACGACCTCGCCGGCTGCCTCACCGGCGTCTACGGCGAGAACACCTTCGGCCCGGTCGAGCGCGCCGACATGGGGCTGCGGCAGCTGCCGGTGGCGGAGCGGGCCGGGATCGTCTTCGTCTGCCTCACCCCGGGTGGCGCCCTGGACCTCGACGCCTGGATCGAGCCGGAGCTGCTCGAGCTGCTCGAGGCCCTCGGCCTGGCCGACTGCTACCACCACTCGACCCGCGTCCTCGAGGGGCCGAACTGGAAGGTCGTCGTCGACGGCTACCTGGAGGGCTACCACTTCGCCTCGCTGCACCGGACGACGGTCTTCCGCACCAACCTGTCGAACATGGCGGCCTTCGACTCGTGGGGCCCGCACCAGCGCAACTCCTTCGCGCTGCGGCCGATCGCCGAGGCGGTCGACACCCCGCCGGAGAGCTGGGACCCGCGGCGCTGCGTGGGCGCCATCTACTGGCTCTTCCCCGGCCTGGCCATCGCCGGCGGCTGGCGCGAGCAGGTCGCCGTCTCCTTCGTCTTCCCCGGTCGCACCTGGGACGCCTCGAAGACCGAGCAGCACATCCTGCTCCGGCGCGAGCCGGTCGACGACGAGGAGCGCAAGAACGCCGACCACACCCGCGACTGGTTCCACGACGTCGTCCTCGACGAGGACTACGGCGCCGGGTTCGGCGTCCAGCGGGGGCTGGCAGCCATGGCCGACCAGGACTTCGTGTTCGGGCGCAACGAGCCCGGCGTGCAGCACTTCCACCGTGCGATCAACCAAGCCATCGACGGAACGATCTGAGGAGCGGGTGTCATGAGCGCTGGCGGCACCACCGACATCGAGGAGATCGAGGACGTCGCGACGGCTCCGGCCGGCGAGCGTCCGAGGGGCAAGCTGGAGGGGCGGGTCGCGGTGCTCACCCAGAGCACGCGCAGCATCGGGCGGGGGATCGCCGAGGCGTTCCTGGCCGAGGGCGCGTCGGTGGTGGTCAGCGGCCGCTCGGAGGACAAGGGCAAGCAGGCCCTGGCCGAGATGAACGCCGGCGACCGCGCCGACTTCTTCCCGTGCGACGCGACCCTGCAGGACCAGGTCGAGGCGCTGGTCGACTTCACCGCCGAGCGCTACGGCCGGCTGGACATCCTCGTGAACAACTCCGGGGGCACGCAGGGCTGGGCGCTGGTCGGCGACCTCAGCGACGAGGCCTGGAACCAGGCGCTGGACTGGAACCTCAACGCGCACTTCTGGGGCACCCGGCGGGCGCTGCGGTACATGCTCGAGGGCGGCTGGGGCCGGATCATCAACATGAGCTCGGTCGAGAGCAAGATGGCCAACAAGCCGATGGTCAGCCACTACATCGTCAACAAGCACGCGATCAACGGGCTGACCAAGGCGACGGCGTTCGAGTACGCCACGCAGGGCATCACCTGCAACGCCATCTGCCCCGGCGCGGTGGAGACCGACCTGATGAAGGAGGTCGGCCCGCTGGTGGCCGAGCAGTCGGGGATCACGTACGAGCAGTTCCTCCAGGGCTACGCCGAGGAGTCGATGATCAAGCGGCTCAACACGGTGGAGGAGGTCGCCGCCTGCGCCGTCTGGCTGTGCAGCGAGGCCGGCGGCGGCGTCACCGGGACGACGATCAACGTCGACGGCGGCACCTCGCCGTGGTGACGCCCACGACCGAGCGCTGGATCACCGACTCCGAGCGCTGGGACCGGCTGCCCTACTACACCCGGGCCAACGCCGGCGAGGTGCTGCCCGACCCGTGCAGCCCGCTGGGCTGGACGCTGGTGTTCGAGCAGGGCCTGCTCAAGGGCTGGCTGAAGGGGTTCGTCGACTTCGGGGTGTACGCCGAGGGCGAGCTGCCCGAGGACCCGCCGCCGGTGGCCGGCCTGTTCGGCGGCTACTTCTACCTCAACCTCTCGCACATGCGGCTGATGGGCCTGCGCATGGGCCAGACGGTGGCGGAGTTCGACCGGGCGCTGCTCGGCGCGCACCCCGACGCGCCGCCCTACCGGCCGCACCCCGACGACGTGAACGAGGGCTGCAGCGCGAAGACCGCGCAGACCATCGGGGAGGTCCTCGGGCGCACCGAGTTCCCGGAGATCGACGAGGACAGCCGGCGGGTGCGGGCGCTGCGGCGCGACCGGCCCGACCTCGCCGCGCTGACCGACGCCGAGCTGGTCGCGCACGCCCGCTCCTTCCTCGGCGAGCTCGACAACGCCTTCGCCCGGCACGACTACTCGTCGCTGGCCTCCACGGTCGGGCAGGCGATGCTCGGCCAGCTGTGCGCGAAGGCGGACCGGCCGGACCTGCTGCTCGACCTCATCTCCGGGCTGGGCGACGTCGAGTCGGCGTCCCCGAGCACCGGGCTGTGGGAGCTGTCCCGGCGGGTCCGGGGCTCGGCGGAGCTGACCGCCCTGTTCGACCGCGGACCGACCGCGGTGGCCGAGGCGCTCGCCGCCGGCGAGGCACCGGAGTTCGCGGCCGCGTTCGACGCCTTCCTCGCCGAGTACGGCATGCGCGGCCCCAACGAGTGGGACATCCGCGCCCGGTCGTGGGACGCCGACCCGGTGCAGGCGCTGGCGCACGTCGAGGCGCTGCGGGACTCGCCCGACGACGGTTCTCCGCAGGCGCGCGCGGCCCGGCTGGCCGCCCGGCGCGAGGCGGCCGCCGACGAGCTGCGCGGGCTGCTCGCCGGCGACGACGAGGCGCTGGGCACGCTGGAGGTGGCGCTGCGCTCGGCCCGCGACACCATCCCGCTGCGCGAGCAGACCAAGGCCAACTCCGCCGTCGTCATCAACGAGGTCCGCCTCGCGATCCGGGAGCTCGGCCGCCGCGGGGTGGCCGCGGGCCGGCTCGCCGAGCCGGAGGACGTGATGATGCTGCTCGCCGACGAGCTCAACGCCTACGTCGCCGACCCCGACGCGTTCACCGACGTGATCCGCGAGCGGCTGACCGGGTACCGGGCGCTGTTCGAGCTCGAGCCGCCGTTCATCATCGCCGACGAGATCCCGCCGCTGTCGCAGTGGCGCCGTCGCTCCCGGCCGGCCGGGGCCACCGCGGAGCAGGGCACGGTGTTCACCGGCGTCGGCGGCAGCGCGGGCACCTACACCGGCCGGGCGCGGGTGGTGCGCGACCTGGCCGAGGCCGCGGCGCTGGAGCCCGGGGAGGTCATGGTCGCGCC
Organism: Geodermatophilus sp. SYSU D00691; assembly: GCF_054050275.1. Classification (NCBI taxonomy): domain Bacteria; kingdom Bacillati; phylum Actinomycetota; class Actinomycetes; order Geodermatophilales; family Geodermatophilaceae; genus Geodermatophilus; species Geodermatophilus sp. SYSU D00691. The sequence continues at coordinate 65,638 of NZ_JBJGYZ010000005.1, read as the reverse complement.
GCTCACCGACGCCGCGTGGACTCCGCTGTTCCTCGTCGCCGGCGCCGTCGTCGTCGACATGGGCGCGCTCAACAGCCACGCCGTCGTCGTCTCGCGGGAGGTCGGCCTGCCCTGCGTGCTGTCGGTCCCCGACGCCACGTCGGTGCTCGCCGACGGCATGCTGCTGACCGTCGACGGCACGGCGGGCACGGTCACCGTGGACGCCGTCGACCCGGCCGTCCCGGCGCCCGTGCCGTGACCGCGGCGGCCGTGCCGACGGCGGGGCTCTCCCGTGAGGCGCTCTACGTCGGTGGGCGCTGGCGCCCGGCCTCCGGGTCCGGCGCCATCGAGGTGCACGAGGCGGCCACCGAGGAGGTGCTCGCCACCGTGCCGGCCGCCGGCGCCGAGGACGTCGGTGCCGCGGTCGACGCCGCGCGCCAGGCGTTCGAGGCGTGGTCGAGCACCCCCGTCGCCGAGCGGGCCGCGCTGCTGCGCCGCCTGGCCGACGGCCTCGACGCCCGCGGGGACGAGCTGGCGGGGGTCATGGCGCGCGAGGTCGGCACGCCGATCGCCGTCTCGCACCGGGTCCAGGTGGGCCTGGGCGTGGCGGTGTTCCGGTCGATGGCCGATCTGGTCGAGCAGCAGCCCGCCGAGGAGCGGCTCGGCAGCTCGCTGGTGCTGAGGGTCGCCGCCGGGGTGGTCGGCGCCATCACGCCGTGGAACTACCCCCTCTACCAGCTGGCCGCCAAGGTGGCGCCGGCGCTGGCCGCCGGCTGCACCTGCGTGGTCAAGCCGAGCAGCGTGGCGCCGCTGGCCGCCTACGCGCTGGCCGACGTCGCCGACGCCGTCGGCCTGCCGCCCGGGGTGCTCAACGTGGTCACCGGCCGCGGGGCCGAGGCGGGCGAGGTGCTCGTGCAGCACCCGGACGTCGACCTGGTCAGCCTCACCGGCTCCACCGCCGCCGGCGCCCGCGTCGCCGCGCTGGCCGCTCCGCAGATCAAGCGGCTCACCCTGGAGCTGGGCGGCAAGTCGGCGTTCGTGCTCTGCCCCGACGCCGACCTGGGCCCGGCGCTGGACGCGGCGGTGCGCACCGCGTTCGTGAACAACGGCCAGACCTGCGCCGCGACCACCCGGCTGCTGGTGCCGCGGACGCTGCTATCCGAGGTGGAGGACCGGCTGGCCGCCGCCGTCGGCGGGATGGTCGTCGGCGACCCGCTGGACCCGGCGACCGAGGTCGGCCCGCTGGCGTCGGCCGCCCAGCACCGCTCGGTGCGGGGGTACGTCGACGCGGCGCCGGAGCAGGGCACCGTCGTCGCCGGTGGACCGGGGCCCGTGCCGGGACGCGACCGCGGCTGGTTCGTGCGCCCCACCGTGGTCAGCCGGCTCGACCCCGCCGCCCCGCTCGCGCGCGAGGAGGTCTTCGGCCCGGTGCTCGCCGTCCTCCCCGTCGACGACGTCGACGACGCGGTGCGGGTGGCCAACGACTCCGACTACGGCCTCTCCGGCGCGGTCTGGGCCGGCGACGTCGCCGGGGCGGTCGCCGTCGCCCGCCGGCTGCGCACCGGGCAGGTGTCGGTCAACGGCGGGCGGTTCAACGTGCTGGCGCCGTTCGGCGGGTTCAAGCGGTCGGGGATCGGCCGCGAGCTCGGGCCGCACGGCCTCGCCGAGTACCAGGAGCTGGTCTCGCTGCAGCTGCCCGCCGACGCGCGCGGCACGACGACCGTGCCCGGGAAACCGTGACCGCGGTCGGCCTGTGCCTGCCGCAGCTCGGCGGGCACGTCACGCGGGAGGCGCTGCGGGCGTTCGTCGAGAGCGCCGAGGAGATCGGCTTCGGCGGGCTGTGGGTGCAGGAGCACATGTTCTACCCGCACGAGCCGGTGTCCGGGTACGCCGCCCGGCCGGGCCTCGCCGTCCCGGAGGCGTACCGGACCACGCTCTCGCCGCTGGAGACGCTGTCCATGGCCGCCGCCTGGTCGACGCGGGCCGAGATCGGCACCAGCGTCCTGGTCGCCGGGTACCACCGGCCGGTGCAGCTCGCCCAGCGGCTGGCCACCCTCGACCTGCTCTCGGGCGGCCGGCTGGTGGTCGGGTTCAGCGTCGGCTGGTCCGACGACGAGCACCGGCAGGCCGACGTCGACCCGCGCACCCGCGGCCGGCGGTTCGACGAGATGCTCGACGCCCTGGAGGCGTGCTGGGGCCCCGACCCGGTGCGTTTCGCCGGCGAGTTCTTCGACATCCCGACTGCCGACGTGCGCCCCAAGCCGCTGCAGTCACCGCGGCCGCGGCTGCTCTCGGGCATGCGCGCCGAGGCGGGGCTGCGGCGCACCGCCGAGCGGTTCGACATCTGGAACCCGGCCTCCGGCGCGCTGGAGGACATCCTGGCCACCGCCGCCCGGTTGCGCGAGCGCCGGCCCGCCGGCCGCCCGCCGCTGGAGGTCTACTGGCGGGTCTACACCGAGCCGCCGGTACCGGTGCGCGGCCTGCGCGCGCTGTCGGTGGACGAGCTCGCCGCCGACGTCGGCCGGGCCCGGGAGAACGGGATCGCGCAGGTGATCGTGGACGCCAACTTCGATCCCGCGCTCGACTCGCCCAAGGCCTGGGCCGAGCTCCCGGCGCGGCTGGCCCCCCTGGTCTCGGCGGCGCGGTGAGCCGCCCGCCGTCGCCCGAGGTGCGGGCCGCCGTGCTCGACGTCCTCGCCCGGTTCGCCCACGGCATCGACGGCCGCGACTGGGCGCTGTACCGGTCGGTGTTCTGCGACGAGGTCGACGTCGACTACACCTCCTACCGACCCGGCTCGGCCGGCCGGACGGCCGCCGACGACTGGGTCGCGCGGGCCCGGCGGCTGTTCCCCGGCCTGGACGCGACCTCGCACGTGCTGGTCAACCCGTGGTTCCGGCCGGACGTCGACGGCGTGCGGGTGCAGACCACCATGCGCGCCGACCACGTCCTCGACGGCGCCCGGTACACCCTCGGCGGGCACTACGTGCACCGGCTGGTGCTCGACGAGGACTGCTGGCGGATCCGCGCGGTGACCTTGGTGGTCACCTGGCGGGAGGGGGACGACGGCCTGCTCGCCCGGGCCGTCGAGCGGGCGGCCGGGGGATGAGCGGCTCAGCCCCGGGGCAGGACGCCGCCGTCCACCCCGAGGACCTGCCCGTTGACGTAGGCCGCCCCCGGCCCGGCGAGGAACCGCACGACCTCGGCGACCTCCTCCGGCCGCGCCGGCCGCCCGGCCGCGATGCCGGCCAGCAGCGCGGCGTGCCGCTCGGGCGGGATCCGGCCGGCGACCAGCTCCGTGCCCTCGGTGTAGCCGGGAGCGACGACGTTGGCCGTGATCCCGTCGGGTCCGAGGGTGGCCGCCAGGCTGAGCACCCAGCCCGACAACGCGGCCTTGGCGGCGACGTACGCCGGCGTGGAGCCGCCGGTCAGCGCGGCGCGCGAGCCGACGAGCACCACCCGGCCGCCCGGCCGGGCGAGCAGGGGCGTCAGGGCGGTGGTGAGCAGCGCGGCCGAGAGCACGTTGGCCCGCCACGCGGCCAGCCACGAGTCGGCGACGTCGGACAGCGGCGCGTCCGCGGGCAGCCGGCGGGCGGGTGCACCGGCGTTGGCCACCACCACGTCGACGACGGCGGCGGAGGTCCGCAGGCCACCGACCCACCGCTCGACGTCGGCGGGGTCCGCGACGTCGCACCGCGCCGCGGTGACCCGCTCGCCGAGCGCGGCGGCGGCCTCCTCGAGCACCTCGGCGCGCCGGCCGAGCAGGACGACGTCGCACCCGTCGGCGGCCAGGGCGGCGGCGCAGGCCCGGCCGATCCCGGTGCCGCCGCCGGACACGACGGCCAGCCGGCGCTCCGAAGCCACGCCGAGACCGTAGTGGAGGCCCAGGAAGTCGACCTACACGCCGGTGATGCGCTCGGCCAGCCGGCAGGTCTCGTCGAGAAACTTCTGCCGGCCCAGACCGGTCACCGACTCGTCGTCGGTCAGCCACGAGGTGGCGGCGGTCTCGAGCAGCGAGAGCAGCGCGGTGGCGATGACCGCCGCCTCGGCCGCGCCGGTCTTCGGGCGGGCGGCCTTGGCCGCGCGGCTGAACACCGTCATCAGCTCGTGCCGCAGCTCCCGGCGCAGCTGCTCGACCGCGAGGCTCACGCCGGAGGACTTGACGAACCAGACGGTGGCCTCGTCGCGGCGCTCGTCCATCCAGCCGAGCAGGCGGACGTGCAGCTCGCCGATCGAGGCCCCGTCCGCCGCCACCTCCTGCTGGTCGCGCCGGGCCTCGGTGACCATCGCGTCGCCGAACGCGCGCAGCCCCTCGAGGAGGATGTCGTCCTTCGAGGCGAAGTGGTAATACACCGCAGCGCTCGTCATCCCGGCCGCGTCGGCGATCTCGGCTACCGTGATGGCGTCCGACCGCGGCGACGCGAACAGCTCCATGGCGGAGCGCACGACCGTCGTCCGGCGGGACGGCCGGTGCGCCGGGCGCTTGTTCGCTGCGGTCACGGCACGAGAGTAGAGGGTCTCGGAGCGACGGGGCCGCAACGTGCTACCCCGTAGGAGGGGATCGGTGCTGCAGAGTTCCGAGGGTGTCGACGGCGGTGACGTCCTCCCCGCGAAGCTGCCGGCCCACCGGCCGTCGCGCCGGCAGGAGATCGTCGACGCCGCGATCAAGGTCTTCGCCCGCACCGGCTTCGCGGAGACCAGCGTGCAGGACGTCGCCGAGGAGGCGGGCGTCGTGCCGACCGCCGTCTACTACCACTTCGCCGGCAAGGACGAGCTGTTCGACGTCGCGCTGCAGTCGGTGATCACCGAGCTCGACGAGGTGGTCGAGAAGTCCCGTCCCGAGGGTGACCAGCAGGCAGCGCTGCCGCAGATCATCGACGCGGTGTGGGACTGGATCGAGACGCGACCCGACCACGCGCGGATCCTCTACAGCCACCTGCCCGGCGCGACCAAGCAGGCCCAGGTGCTGCGCGTGCAGTTCGAGGAGCAGCACATCGAGCGGGCGTACGTCTACGCCCGGCAGGCGCCCGTGGGCCAGCGGCGGCACCGCTCGGCCGCCGCCCAGCACGCCGCCACCCGGCTGGCCGTGCGCACGCTGATCAACACGCTGATCGCCATCCACCCGATGCGCCTCGACGGCGGCCCGCTGAGCCGGCGTTCGCCGCGGGCCCTGCGGGCCGCCCTCGAGGAGGCCTCGCTGCGGATGATGGACCTGGACTGATCAGTAGGCCGCCGTGCCGCCGTCGACCGACAGCATCGCGCCGGTGATGCCGGCGCCCGCGTCGGAGGCGAGCAGCACGGCCATGGCGGCGACCTCCTCGACCGTGTTCGGCCGCTTGATCGCCGACTCCTGGGCGAACAGGTCGACCATGCCCTCGAAGGTCAGGCCCATGCTCTCCGCCGTCCGCGGCCCGTTCTCGCGCACGATCTCGGTGATCACCAGGCCGGGGCAGAGGGAGTTCACGGTGATGCCCTGGGTGCCGACCTCCTTGGCGGTCACCTTGGTGAGGCCGTTGATGGCGTGCTTGGCCGTCACGTAGCCGCAGAGCATCGGCTTGCCGTGCTTGCCCTCGACCGACGACATGTTGATGATCCGGCCCCACTGCTGCGGGATCATGTACTTCAGCGCGCTGCGGGTCCCGTAGAACGTGGAGTAGAGGTTCCACTTCATGTTCAGGTCCCACTCGTCGTCGGGCATCTCCGCGACGGGGAACGTGGCCGCGGTGCCGCCGGCGTTGTTGACCATGATGTCGACCCGGCCGAAGTGCTCGGCGGCGAAGTCGACCAGCGACTCGATGTCCTCCTTCTTCATCACGTCGCCCTGCCGGAAGACCGCGCGGTCACCGACCCCGAGCTCGGCGACGACCTTCTCGCCCTTGTCCGCGCGGCGGCCGTTGAGCACCACCTTGCCGCCCTCGCGCAGGAACGCCTCGGCGATGCCGAGACCCAGCCCGGCCGTTCCGCCGGTGATGACGGCGACCTTGTCCTGCAGCAGAGCCATGTGTCCTCCTCCGGCGCCGAGCGGCGCGGTCTAGTTTCTTGGGGCGGACTACAGTGAAGCACGCCACATCGCGGTGAAACAGCCCTTCTGGGCAGGCAACCGGGTCGTTCCGGAATCGGGGGTTGTGTCGCCGGTCGGAACAGTTACTCTGCCCTGAGTAAACAAACCCACGGCCGTCCCGGGTGCTCCGGCAGGCCGTTCCCAACGCCCCTGTCGAGGACGCGGAGGCACGCGCGTGACGACGGCGCACACGACCACCACCCGGGTCGTCTCGCTGGCCCGGCGGCCGACCGGCGCGCCGCAGCCGGAGGACTTCGCCCTCGAGGAGCGCCCGGTCCCGGAGCTCGCGGCCGGGCAGCTGCTGGTGCGCAACGCCTACATGAGCGTCGACCCCTCGATGCGCGGCCGGCTCGAGGAGACCGAGAAGCACTACACGACCAACTTCCGGCTCGGGGAGCCGCTCGACGGGTCGGCCCTCGGCCGGGTGGTGGACAGCCGGGCCGAGGGCGTCCCGGTCGGGACGTGGGTGCGGCACCGCCTGGGCTGGCGCGACCTGGCCGTCGTCGACTCGGCCACCGCCACCGTGGTCGACGTCTCGCTGGCCGCCCCGGCCGACTGGCTCGGGGTGCTCGGCCAGACGGGGTTCACCGCCTACGCCGGGCTGGTGCGGGCCGGCGAGCTGCGGGAGGGCGACGTCGTCTTCGTCTCCGCCGCGGCCGGCGCCGTGGGCTCGGCGGCGGCGCAGCTCGCCCGGCTGCTCGGGGCGTCGGCCGTCGTCGGCAGTGCCGGTGGCGCCCGCAAGGCGGCCCTGCTGGTCGAGGAGCTCGGTCTCGACGGCGCCGTCGACTACCGGGCCGAGCGGGTGCGCGACGGCCTGGCCCGGGTCGCCCCCGACGGCATCGACCTGTACTTCGACAACGTCGGCGGCGACCACCTGGTCGCCGCGCTCGACGCGCTGCGGCTGTCCGGCCGCGTGGCGCTGTGCGGGATGATCTCGCAGTTCGACGCCGACGCCCCGCGGCCGAGCATCGACCACCTCATCCAGGCCGTGCTCAAGCGGATCACGCTGCGCGGCTTCATCGTCCGCGACCACGAGGACCTGCGGCCGGAGTTCGAGCACCGGGTGGCCGGGTGGCTGCGCTCGGGCGAGCTGGTCGCCAAGCAGACCGTCGTCGACGACCTCGCGCACGCGGTGGAGGCGTTCCTGGGCATGCTGCGCGGCGAGAACGTCGGCAAGATGCTCGTCCGCCTCGACCCGTCCGTGGACGCCTGACCCCACCGAAGAGAGGACCCCATGGACCTGCAGCTGACCGGCAAGCGCGCCCTGGTGACCGGCGGCAGCCGGGGCATCGGCCGGGCGATCGCCGAGACCCTCGCCGAGGAGGGCTGCGCGCTCGCGCTGTGCGCGCGGGGCCGGGAGACGCTGGACAAGGTGGCCGCCGGCCTGCGCGAGCGGGGCGCGACCGTGCACGCCGAGGCGGTGGACGTCACCGACAACGAGGCGCTGGCCGCCTTCGTCGACCGCTCGGCGCAGGAGCTCGGCGGGCTCGACGTCGTCGTCTCCAACGTCTCCGCCGGCGCCTCCAAGGCGCCCGACCAGTGGCAGAAGAGCCTCGACGGCGACCTGCTCCCGCTGGTCCGGCTCATCGAGGCCGCCGTGCCGCACCTGGAGAAGCAGGGCGGGGCGATCGTGTCGATCGGGACGACGAACGCGTTCGACACCGTCCGCCCGGCCTCGCCGAACGCCTACTCGGCGATCAAGGCGGCCGTGCTGCACCACGCCGCCGCGCAGGCGCGGGCGCTGGCGCCCAGGGGCATCCGGGTGAACACCGTCTCGCCCGGCCCGATCGAGTTCCCCGGCGGTGACTGGGAGAAGATCCGGGAGGGGCGCCGCGAGGTCTACGACGAGGTGCTGGGCAAGATCCCGGTCGGCCGCTACGGCCGCCCCGAGGACGTCGCGGCCGCCGTCGCGTTCCTCGCCAGCCCGCGGTCGGGCTTCACCAACGGCGTGAACTTCGTGGTGGACGGCGGCATCGTCACCCGCGTCCAGTTCTAGAAGGACCCCGCTGCCCCCCACCACTCGCGAGCTCGCGGCGGGATCCTGCAGCGGGGCCGCCACGACGGAAGAAGGCGATCCGATGGCAGGGCCCGCGGGGCGGCTCGACGTCGTCCTGGTCTGCGGCGGGCGCTGGCACGACTTCGACCACGCCCGGCTGCGGCTGCTCGAGGCGCTGGCCCGGCACCCGCGCGCCCGGACGCGCGTGTTCGAGGACTACGCGATGGGCAGCGCGGCCGCCGGGGACGCGCTGGCACGCGCCGACCTGCTGGTCACCTACACCTGCGACCGCCGGCCCGACCCCGACCAGCAGCGCCGGCTGGCGGACTGGGTCGCGGCCGGTGGCCGGTGGCTGGCGCTGCACGGCACCAACGCGGCCATCGACGCCCCGCCGCTCGACGGGCCGCGGCTGTTCCGCACGCCGCGGTCGCTGGGGCCGGTGGCCGAGGTGCTGGGCAGCCAGTTCCTCGGCCACCCGCCGATCGAGCCGTACCGGGTGGAGGTGACGCGGCCCGACCACCCGCTGGTTCAGGGCATCGCGCCGTTCGAGGTCACCGACGAGCTCTACGTCAGCGAGCTGCACCCGCCGCTGGAGGTGCTGCTGCACACCCGGTACTCGGGCCCCTGCCGCGGTTTCGAGGAGGGGGAGACCACCGACGACGAGCCCCGGCCGGTCCTCTACCTCAAGCGGACCGGCGCCGGCACCGTCTGCTACTTCACCCTCGGCCACGCGCGCGGCCGCTTCGACGTCCAGGACCTCGGCGTCGAGGACCTCGGCCGCGAGGACCGCGGCAGCTGGTTGGTCCCCGAGTTCACCGCCGTCCTCGACCGCTGCCTCTCCTGGGGCCTCTACGGCGGGTTCCCCGCCGTCGACGGTGCTTGATCGCGATCGAGCACGCGCGCTCGATCGCGACCAAGCACGTCCTCAGGCGGTGCGGGGGAGGGGGTGCGGAGGGCGGTGGTGCTCGGCCATCACCGCGTTGATCGCCCGGTGCAGGTGCTGCACGCCCGGCTCGTTGCGGCCGACGAGCATCGTCCGCTCCGCCATCGCGGGGATGCCGCGCTGGACGCCGTACCCGGTCAGGTAGTCCTCGCCGTAGGTGACGTCGTAGAACCAGTCGCGGGCGAACTCGGCCTCCTCGCGCGCGCGGTCGTCCGACGGCGGCGTGCGGGTGAGGATCCGCTGCTCGGTCATCGACTCGGTCGGCGTCGCGCCGGGGAGCGGGAAGGCGACCGCGATGCGGTCGCGCCAGCCGCCGGCGATGGCGAAGCCGGGGAACAGCCAGACGATCGGGCCGACCAGCGTGGCCGGGTCCCACCGCTCCTGCGGGGTGTCCCCGAGGTCGGCGATCGGCCGCAGCGCGAAGGCCAGCCGCTGGTGCCAGCCGAAGGAGTCCCACGCCGCGGTGTTGCTCAGGTTCGTCCTGAACACGGTGTCCGTGTGCAGCGAGGCGAAGTGGTAGCCCTCCAGGTAGCCCTCGACGGCGACCTTCCAGTTCGGCCCGGGCATCATCCGCGTGGAGAAGTGGTGGGTCTCGGCCAGCCGCAGCGAGGCGAGCACCGGCCCGACGTCGCCGAGCCACGCGTCGAGGTCCAGCGGCGCACCGGGGGTGAGGACGACGAACACCAGCCCGTGCCGCTCCTCCACCGGCAGCGGCACCAGCCCGCGCGCGGACTTGTCTAAGTCGCCGAAGGTGCTCGCCCCGTAGACGCCGGCCAGCGATCCGTCCATGCGGTAGGACCACGCGTGGTACGGGCAGGTCAGCGTGCGCCCGCGGCCGGTGCCCGCCGGGCAGACCTCCGCGCCGCGGTGCCGGCACACGTTGAGCATCGCGTGCACCGCGCCGTCGCCGTCCCGGGTGATGACCACCGGCGTGCCGGCGGCGTCGACCGCCTTGTACGTGTTCGGCCCGGGCAGCTCGCAGGAGAGCGCCAGGGGCAGCGGCACGCGGCGGAAGAGCAGCTCCTTCTCGGCCTCGAACAGCGCCGGGTCCAGGTAGTTGGCGACCGGCTCCTCCCAGGTGCCCCCGGCCTGGTCGGTGGTCCGGCCGGCGACGAGCGCGCGCACCCGCTCGACCAGCCGCAGCGCCTCCTCCCGGCCGGCCCGGTCCAGCTCGAGGCCGGGGACGTACTCGGGGACGACGGCGGTCATGGCAGCTCCCGGGTCTAAGTCATATAGATGACTTGCAGTCTGTCGGGAGCGGCCGGCCGCGTCAATCGCGAGTCGCGTAGAGGTGCGCGGTCTCGTTGACCGACACCACCACGACCCGGCCACCGGGCATCCGCCGCAGCCGCGCCACCGACGTGTAGCCGGGGTTGTGCCAGAACAGGGCCGGGATGCCGAGCACCCCGCCGACCATGGCGTTGATCGCGCCGCCGTGCCCGACGGCGACGAGGCGGCCGACCGGCCAGCGCTCGAACAGCTCGATCAGGCAGCCCGCGACGCGGCGGCGGAAGGCGTCGCGGTCCAGCGACGGGACGAACTCGTCGTACCGGCCCTCGGCGATGGCGACCGCTCGCGGGTCGGTCGGGCCCATCTCCTCCACGGCGGTGTAGGCGCGCGGCGGCAGATCGGTGTCCCACTCGCGCAGGTCGTCGACGACGGCGTCGACCGCGCGGCCCATCTCCCCGGCCATGGCGTCCGCGGTCTCGCGCGCCCGCCGCATCGGGCTGGTGACCAGCACGTCGACGTCCTCGCCCTTGAGCCAGCCGCCGAGCCGGCGGGCCTGCTCGACCCCCTCGGGCGCGAGCGGGGGCTGCACCTCCCCGGAGGCGGGCAGGCCGTGGCGGACGAGCAGGAGTTCGGTCATGGTCCCTCTCGGGTCGCGGGGTCGCCGTCAGCCGGCGATGGTGCGGTCGCCGTCCCAGTACGGGCGGCGCAGGGCGCGCTTGTCGAGCTTGCCCATGACGTTGCGCGGCAGGGCGTCGACGAGCTCGTAGCTCTTCGGGCACTTGTAGGCGGCCAGGTGCTTGCGGCACCAGCCGGCCAGCTCGGCCGGGTCCAGGGGGGTGCCGGCCGGGACGACGAGCGCGCGCAGCGCCTCGCCGAGGTCGGGATCGGGGACGCCGATCACCGCGACGTCGGCCACCGCCGGGTGCTGCTGCAGCACCTGCTCGCTCTCGGCCGGGTAGAGGTTCACCCCGCCGGAGACGACCATGTCGGCCACCCGGTCGGTGATGTAGACGAACCCGTCGTCGGTCACGTGGCCGACGTCGCCGAGGGTGGCCACGCCGGGGGCGAGGTAGGCCGAGCGGGTCTTCTCCGCGTCGGCGTGGTAGCTCACCTCGCGGCCGGGCGGGGTGCGGAAGCCGAGCACGCCGGTCTCGCCGGGCGGCAGCTCGCGACCCTCCTCGTCGAGCACGACCACCTCGAACGGCTCGACGACCCGGCCGACCGAGCCGGGGTGGGTCAGCCACTCCTCGCTGGTGATCCGGCAGACGGTGCCGATCTCGCTGCCGCCGTAGCTCTCCACCAGCACCGGGCCGAACCAGTCGATCATCGCCCGCTTGACGTCGGCGGGGCAGGCGGAACCGGTGTGCGCGACGTTGCGCAGGCTGGTGACGTCGTAGCGGCGGCGCGCGTCGTCCGGCAGCGCCAGCAGCCGGGAGAAGTGGGTCGGCACCATCACCGACGACGTCACGCGGTACCGCTCGACCAGCTGCAGCACCCGCTCGGCGTCGAACCTCCCGAGCACCACGACCGGCTGCCCCGAGAGCAGGTGGCGCACCGACGTCAGCGGGCCGTTGTGCTGCAGCGGGCCGACGACGAGGTGCGGGCCGGCCGGGAAGCCGGACCGGCCGGCGAGCAGTGCGGCGTACTCGGCCGCGGCGGTGACCGTCGACGGCGCCCAGCGCACCGGTGTGCCGCGGGCCTTGCCGGTGGTGCCCGAGGTGTAGACCAGCGGCGGCCGCGCCGGGCGGTCCGTCGAGTCCGGCAGGGTGCGCGGGCCGGTCGCCCACGCCGTCCACGGCGTCGTGCCCGCCGGCGCCGCGTCGGTGCCGTGGACGACGACGGCGCGCACCCCGGCCTCCCGCGCGGCCTCGAGGGTGGCGGCCAGCCCGGCCGGGCCGGTGACGGCGGCGACCACGCCGGCATCGCGGAACTGGGCGGCCATCTCGGCCGCGGTGAGCTGCCGGGAGACCGCGACGGTGCCCACGCCGGCCAGGATGCCGGCCGCGTGGGCGACGAGGGTCGGGGCGGCGTTCTCGCCGATCACGGCCACCCGGTCGTCGGGCCCGGGCGCGACGGCGAGCAGCTCCCCGCCGACCGCGTCCACCTGCCGGGCGACCTCGGCCCAGGTCAGCTCGACCGCGTCGTCGGCGAGGGCGAGGCCGCCGGGGTCGTCCCCGGCGCGCGCCCCGATGCCTGCGAGCCGCTGCACGGGCCACCCCCTTCCGCGAGTGCGTTAAGGTTCGCCGCAACTGTAGTCAACGTCAAGAAACCTGGGCGGTCGCCATGGTCTCGACGCAGCACTCCTTCCGCTTCGCCGTCCAGGCCTACCGCCCCGAGTCCGGCGCCGCGTGGCGCGAGCTGGCCCGCCGGGTGGAGGGGCTGGGCTACTCGGCGCTGCACACCTCCGACCACTACCTCGGGCCGGGCCGCGTCTCCGACGAGACCGGGCACCGGCCGGTGACCCTGGCGCCGATCCCGGCGATGGCCGTCGCCGCCGAGGTGACCAGCACGCTGCGGATCGGCTGCCGGATGTTCTGCGTCGGCTACCACCACGCGTACGTGCTGGCCAAGGAGATCGCCACGCTCGCCGAGCTGTCCGAGGGCCGCACCGAGGTCGGGCTCGGCGCCGGGTGGCTGGAGGCCGAGTACGAGGCGATGGGCATCCCCTTCCCGCCGGCCGGTGAGCGCATCCGGCACCTGGCCGAGTTCGTGGCGCTGCTCAAGGACTTCACCGCCGGCCGGCCCGCCGACACCCGCGGCGAGCACGTGCGCGTGACCGGCATGGGGCCGCTGCCCCTGCTGCCCACGCCGCCGCCGATCACCATCGGCGGCGGGGCGCCGCGGGTGCTGCGGCTGGCCGGGGCGCAGGCCGACGTGGTCAGCATCAACTTCAACAACCGCTCCGGCGTCATCGGCGCCGACAGCGTGGCCACGTCCGGGCACGAGGAGACCGTGCAGAAGCTCGGCTGGGTCCGCGAGGGCGCCGGCGAGCGCTTCGCGCAGCTGGAGCTGGAGACCGCCGCGTACTTCCTGGCCGTCGAGGGCGGCGCCACCACCGAGGAGCAGCTGGCCGCCCAGACCGGCCTCTCGGGGGAGGAGCTGCGCCGGTTCCCGCACGCCCTGGTCGGCTCGGTCGAGGAGATCTGCGAGGAGCTCGAGCGCCGGCGCGAGGTCTACGGGTTCTCCTACGTCACCGTCGGCGACCGCTCGATCGACGCCTTCGCCCCCGTCGTGGAGCGCCTCACCGGGAAGTGAGCTCAGGGGAGCCGTTCACCAGAGGTCGCCGTCGCGCCAGTCGCAGGTCAGCTCGGCGGCGAGGTCGAGGTCGGCCCGGAGCGGCAGCACGTGCACCGCGCCGTCCTCGTCCGGCGTCCGCAGGGGACCGGACGGCGCGAGCACGGAGGCGGGACCCGACCACACCCTCCATCCGCGCGAGCGGTAGAGGGGCGCGCCGTCGTCGGTGGCGCTGAGCGCGCCGAAGTCGTAGGCGCCGCGGATGACCTGCTCCAGCGCGGCCATCACCGCCGCGCCGTGGCCGCGGCGCCGGGCACGGGCGGCGACCGCGACCGCCTCCACGTAGCCGACCCGCCACGACCGGCCGGCGTGCAGGAACCTGCGCTGGACCACCGAGCCGTGCCCGACGAGCTCCCCCCGCTCGTGCACCAGGGCGTGCATGCCGCCCAGGGCGTGGTCCCAGTCCTCGTCGGTGAAGCTTCCCTGCACCGAGCCCGCGCGGTCCTGCACGAAGGCGGCCTGGACCATCAGCCGGGCGGACTCCAGCACCGCGGGCTCGAGCTGCGCGGTGTGCGCGACGGTGAGGTGCGCCATCGCGCCATCCTGGCGGACGGTCCCCGCGGAGCGGTGCCCGCGCTCAGGCCTCCGCGGGGACCCGCGCGTCGATCGGGGTGGGACGGCTGCGGGCCCACTCGTGCGCCGGCGGCGAGGCGACCCAGTCGACCGCGTTGCCGATCAGCCGGCGGTACCCGGGCAGGCCGAACGTCGCCGCGCTGTCGCCGGGCTGGACGTAGACCACCGGGCTGACCGCCGCCGTCGTCGCCCAGGCGACCAGGTCGCTGGCCGGCGGGTGGCCGGTGCAGTCCGGTGCGGCGTCCTCGCCGACCAGCACGTGCTCGTACGTGCGGACGTACCGGGCCGGGTCGACGTCGGCGTCGTGCCGCAGGAGGGGGACGACGCGGTCGGTGAACACGGGGCAGCAGTACGGCTCGTCGGTGAGCGCGAAGTCCGCGAGGCCCGCGCAGACCGGGTGCTCGGGCGCGACCACCCGGGCGGTGTACCCGGTGATCCGGGTCCCGGACGACGGCCACTCCTCCCCGTGCAGGACCCCCGGTGCGTAGAAGAACCGCCCGCCCAGCGCGTCCGCCCACCCGTCCCACGCCGGCCAGCCGGCCAGCGCGTGGTGGGTGGCGACGACGCCGACGCCCCGCTCCAGCAGGCCGGTGACCGCGCGGGCGACCTCCGGCGCCGGCCCGCGCGGCTCCGGGGGCTCGCCGCGGCGCAGGTGCAGGCCGGGCAGGTCGTGCAGCAGGAGGGCGTCCCACGCGCCGGCGTGCTCGGGCGCCAGCCAGTCCTGCGCCGACGGCTGCACGGCGTGCGCCCACACCCAGCCGCGCTCGCCCGCGAGGGCGGCCACCATGCCCAGCAGCGCGTCGAGGTCCACCCGGTGGCCACCGGTCACCACCAGCACCCGCACCGCCATCGGCGCTCCTCGTCGGGGGGCTTCCACTTCGGCATGGTTACTGTAGCCTCTCACCAGTAACACGGGTGATCTGGCCCACACGGGCCGACCGGGAGGCGGGCACATGGACCAGGCCGGGGGTACGGCGACCGTGACCGGCGACGCGCCGTCCGTCGAGGGTTACGGCCCCGAGGAGCTGCTCGACCTGCACCGGCGGATGGTGCGCATCCGCGTCTTCGAGACCGAGGCCGGCCGGCTGATGGAGAACGGGCTGCTGCCCGGGTTCCTGCACCTCTACGTCGGCCAGGAGGCGGTCGCCGCCGGCGCCATGGCCACGCTCACCGACGCCGACCAGATCACCTCCACCCACCGCGGTCACGGGCACGCCGTGGCCAAGGGTGCGCAGTTCCGCCCCATGTTCGCCGAGCTGTTCGGGCGGGTGGACGGCTACTGCCACGGCCGCGGCGGCAGCATGCACATCAACGACCTGTCGATCGGCATGCTCGGCGCCAACGGCATCGTCGGCGCCGGCCTGCCGATCGCCGTCGGCGCGGCCTTCGCCGGCCGCTACCGCGACGACGGCACGATCGCGATGACGTTCTTCGGCGACGGGGCGAGCAACATCGGGGCGTTCCACGAGGCGGCGAACATGGCCGCCGTCCTCAAGCTGCCGGTGGTCTTCGTCTGCGAGAACAACGGCTACGCCGAGTTCACCGCCCAGGCGCGGCACATGCTGCTCACCGACGTCGCCGACCGCGCGGCCGCCTACGGCATGCCCAGCGAGGTCTGCGACGGCATGGACGCCGTCGCCGTCCGGCAGGCCTGCCAGCGCGCGGTCGACCGGGCCCGCGCCGGGGAGGGGCCGTCGCTGGTCGAGGCCAAGACCTACCGCTACTACGACCACCAGGGCGTCAAGGGCCTGCGCAAGCCGTACCGCACGCAGGAGGAGATCGACGCCTGGAAGAAGCGCGACGCCATCGAGCTGCTCGAGGCGCGCGCCGCCGCCGACGGCGTCGTCGACGCCGCGTCGTTCGCCCGCGTGTGGGAGGAGACCCGCGCGGACGCCGCCGACGCCATCGAGTTCGCCCAGGCCAGCCCGCAGCCCGACCCGGCGACGCTCACGAAGAACGTCTACACCGTCTGACCCGAGAGGACCCTGCATGGCCGTGCGCGAGCTGACCTACGTCAAGGCCTACAACGAGGCCCTGCACCAGGTCATGCGCGAGGACGACGACGTCTTCGTCGTCGGCGAGGACGTCGCCGGCTACGGCGGGGTCTTCCACATGTACGACGGCCTGCTCGCCGAGTTCGGCGAGCGGCGCATGATCGACACCCCCATCTCGGAGATGGCGATCGTCGGCCTGGGCGTGGGCGCCGCCTCGCGCGGCCTGCGCCCGGTCGTCGACATCATGTTCATGGACTTCCTCGCCGTCTGCCTCGACCAGGTGGTCAACCAGGCGGCGAAGATGAAGTTCATGTTCGGCGGCGAGGTCCGCGTGCCGATGGTGCTCACCGTCGCCGCCGGGGCCGGGCTCTCCGCCGGTGCGCAGCACAGCCAGAGCCTCGAGGCGTGGCTGGCGCACACGCCGGGGCTGAAGGTGGCGATGCCGTCGTCGGCCTACGACGCCAAGGGCCTGATGGTCACCGCGGTCCGCGACGACAACCCGGTGATCATGATGCTCAACAAGAAGCTGCTCGGCGCCAAGGGCGACGTGCCCGAGGAGCTCTACGGGCTGCCGTTCGGGCAGGCGCACGTGCTGCGCGAGGGCACCGACGTCACCGTGGTCGCGCTCGGCCGGATGGCGGTCGAGGCAGCGGCCGCCGCCGAGGCGCTGGCCGCCGAGGGCATCTCGGCCGAGGTGATCGACCCGCGCACGGTGCAGCCGCTGGACACCGCCACCATCACCGACTCGGTGCGCCGCACCAACCGCGTCGTCGTCGTCCACGAGGCGGTCACCTTCGGCGGGCTCGGCGCCGAGATCGCCGCGCAGGTCCAGGACGTCGCCTTCGACCACCTCGACGCCCCCGTGATGCGGGTCGGCGCCCCGTTCGCCCCCGTGCCCTTCAGCCCGGTGCTCGAGAACGTCTACGTGCCCGACCGCGGCAGCATCGCCGACGCCTGCCGGCGCATCCTGAAGCGGAGCTGAGCCGTGGCCCAGGAGGTGCTGCTGCCCAAGCTCGGGCTGACGATGGAGGAGGGCACCATCGTCGAGTGGGTGGCCAAGGCCGGCGACGTCGTCAAGAACGGCGACGTCCTCCTGCGGCTGGCCACCGACAAGGTCGACGCCGAGGTGGAGGCCGAGGGCGAGGGCCGGTTCCAGCCCGTCGTCGACGAGGGGACGACACTGCCGCCCGGCGCGCTGATCGCCTGGCTGCTGGAGGGCGACGAGCAGCCCCCGGCCGCGCCGTCGCCCGCCAAGGTCGCCGCCCAGGAGTCCCCGGCCGCGGGTGACGTCGGCGAGCTCCAGCTCACCGGTCCCGCGTCGGCCGCCGCCGTCCCCGCCGGGCGGCTGCTGGCCTCGCCCAACGCCAAGCGGGTCGCCGCCGAGCACGGCGTCGACCTGACCACGCTGCGCGGCACCGGCCCGGGCGGCCGGATCGTGTCCGAGGACGTCGAGGACGCGCTCGCCGCGGCCCGCGCCGCCGCGCCACCCCCGGTGCCACCCCCGGCCGCCCCGGCCGGCGGGGTCGTCTCCCCGCTGGTGCGGCGGCACGCCCAGGCCTCGGGCGTCGACCTCAGCCAGGTGCGCGGCTCCGGGCTGGGCGGCCGGATCCGCCGCGCCGACGTCACCGCCGCGGCCGCCGTCGCTCCGCCGCAGCCCGCGCCGGCCGCCGCCGGCCCGCGGGCCGGCACGGTCGTCCCGCTGACCGGCATGCGCGGGGCGATCGCCCGCAACATGCACGCCAGCCTGCAGGAGATGGCCCAGCTGACCCACGGCTACGAGGCCGAGGTCGGCGACCTGCTGGCGCTGCGCGAGCACCTCAAGCGGGAGTGGGCCGGCACCGGCCTCCGGGTGCCGACGATCAACGACTTCGTCGTCCGCGCCGCCGCGCACGCGCTGCTCGAGCACCCGGTGCTCAACGCGACGGTCAGGGACGACGGCATCCACCTGCTCGAGGAGGTGCACGTCGGTGTCGCCGTCGCCGTCCCCGACGGGCTGCTCGTGCCGGTCGTGCGCGACGCCGACAGGCGCGGGCTGGTCGACATCGCCGAGCAGACCCAGGCGCTGGCCACCGCCGCCCGCGAGGGCCGGCTCACCCTGCCGCAGCTGGAGGGGGCGACCTTCGTCGTCACCTCGCTCGGGTCCTACGGCGTCGACTTCTTCACGCCGGTGGTCAACCCCGGCAACACCGGGATCCTCGGCGTCGGCCGGGTGCGCGACGGCGTCCGGTGGGAGGGGGAGGTCCCGCACCGGACGTCGGTGCTGACGCTGAGCCTCTCCTTCGACCACCGGGCCGTCGACGGCGCGCCCGCCGCCGAGTTCCTGCGCACGGTCAGCGGCCTGCTGGCCCGGCCCCACCTGCTGCTCGCCGGCTGACCCTCCCGGAGGACCCGTGGCCCCCACCCCGGTCGACGCGACGCTGTTCGCCTCCCTCGACCCGCCGCGGCTGGCCGGCAGCCGGTGCCCCGACTGCGGCACGGTCACCTTCCCGGCGTCGACGTCCTGCCCGCGCTGCATGGGGCGGGCGATGGCGCCGCACGCGCTGCCCGACCGCGGCACGGTGTGGACCTGGACGGTGCAGGGGTTCGCGCCCAAGCCGCCCTACGTCCCGCCGGCCGGCGGGTTCCGCCCGTTCCCGGTCGGCTACGTCGACCTGGGCGAGGTGCTGGTCGAGGCGCACCTGACCGCCGACCCCGCGCGGCTGGCGATCGGCACGCCGGTGCGGCTGGTGCTGCAGCCGGCGTTCGAGGCCGACGGCGGCCCCGTCGTCACCTACGCCTTCGCACCCGTGGAGGAGGACGCATGAGGTCCGACGACGTCTTCGTGGTCGGCGGCGGCCTGCACCCCTTCGGCCGGCACGACGGGGTCAGCGGCCTGGACATGGCCGAGACCGCGCTGCGGGACGCCCTGGACGACGCCGGCGTGGGCTGGGCCGACGTCGACCTCGCCGTCGGCGGCAGCAACGTCTCGGGCAAGCCCGACTCGCTGGTCGCCCGTCTCGGGCTGACCGGGGTGCCGTTCACCACCGTGAAGAACGGCTGCGCCACCGGCGGGGTCGCGCTGGCCACCGCGGTGAGCGCGTTGCAGGCGCGGCGGGCCGACCTGGTGGCCGTGGTCGGCTTCGACAAGCACGAGCGGGGCGCGTTCGCCGCCGACCCGGCGGCCTACGGGCTCGGCAGCTGGTACGCGCAGACCGGGATGATGGTCACCACCCAGTACTTCGCGATGAAGACCCGGCGCTACCAGCACGAGCACGGGCTCTCCGACCTGGCGCTGGCGCGGATCGCCGCGCGGGCCTTCCGCAACGGCGCGGCCCACCCGCTGGCCTGGCGGCGGCACCCGTGGACCGAGGAGGAGGTGCTGGCCGCGGCGCCGGTCAACGACCCGCTGACCCAGTACATGTTCTGCCAGCCCAGCCAGGGCGCCGTGGCGCTGGTGCTGGCCCGCGGCGACCGGGCCGGCGACCTCTGCGACCGCCCGGTGCGGCTGGCCGCGGTCACCCAGCGCACCCGCCGGTTCGGCTCGTTCGAGGTGTTCTCGCCGTGGCTGGCGCCCGATCCGTGGCACAGCCCCAGCGTCGACGCCGCCGCGGCCGCCTTCGCCGAGGCCGGCATCTCCCCGGCGGAGGTGCAGGTGGCGCAGGTGCAGGACACCGACAGCGGCTCGGAGCTGATCCACCTGGCCGAGACCGGGCTGTGCAAGCACGGCGAGCAGGAGCAGCTGCTCGCCGACGGCGCCACCGACGTCGACGGCTCGCTGCCGGTCAACACCGACGGCGGCTGCCTGGCCAACGGCGAACCGGTCGGCGCCTCCGGACTGCGCCAGGTGCACGAGGTGGTGCGGCAGCTGCAGGGCCGCGCCGCCGGCGCCCAGGTGCCCGGCGGCCCGCGGGTCGGCTTCACCCACGTCTACGGCGCGCCCGGCCTGTCGGCCTGCGCCGTCCTGACCGTGGACGTCGCATGAGCGCCCCCGACCTCGACACCTGGCGGGCCGGCGTGCGCAGCTGGCTGTCGTCGACGCTGCCGCCGCGCGACCCCCACGCCGACGAGGGCCCGCCCGACCTCGCGGTGTTCCGCAACATCCCCGACGAGGAGGAGCGGCGGCTGCTCGACGCGGTCCGCGCCTACCGCCGCGCCCGCTACGACGCCGGCTACGGCGCGCTGACCCTGCCGGAGGAGCAGGGCGGCGCGGGGCTGCCCGCGTCGTTCGCGATGGTGATGGCGCAGGAGGAGGCGGCGTTCGCCGTGCCGCCGTCCACCGAGCTGATCAGCGTCACCACCGGCCTGGTGGGGCCCGCGGTGGCGATGTTCGGCACCCCGGAGCAGCGGCGCACCTACGCCGAGCCGTTCCTGCGCACCGACCTGCTGGCCTGCCAGCTGTTCAGCGAGCCGGGCGCCGGCTCGGACCTCGCCGCGCTCGGCTGCCGCGCCGTCCGCGACGGCGAGGAGTGGGTGGTCGACGGGCAGAAGGTGTGGACGTCGGGGGCCCGGCACGCCGACTACGGGCTGCTGCTCGCCCGCACCGACCCCGACGTGCCCAAGCACAAGGGGATCACCGCCTTCCTGCTGCCGATGGACACCCCCGGCGTCGAGATCCGGCCGATCCGGCAGATGAGCGGCGGCGCGTCGTTCAACGAGGTGTTCCTCTCCGCCGTCCGCGTCCCCGACGACCTGCGCATCGGCGGGGTGGGGGAGGGCTGGCGGGTGGCCACGGCGACGCTGTCGTTCGAGCGGACGGCGTCGGGCTCGGGCACCCGGCGCAAGGGCGGCACGTTCGCCGACGTCCTGGCGGTCGCCCGCTCCCGCGGCCGGACGGGCGACCCGGTCGTCCGGCAGGCGCTGGCCGACCTCTACGTGCGGACGGCGCTGCGGGCGGCGACCGCCGAGCGGGTGGCCCGCGCCGCGGCCGCCGGCGTCTCGCCCGGGCCGGGCGCGTCGATCGGCAAGCTGCTGGCCTCGGACCTGCTGGTGCGCACCGGGGAGACCGCCGCCGAGCTGCTCGGCCCGCGGATCACCGCCGACACCGGCGTCCCCGGGACCTACGCCTGGACCGAGCACGTGCTGGGCGCGCCCGGCTACCGGCTCGCCGGCGGCACCGACCAGATCCAGCGCAACATCATCGCCGAGCGGGTGCTCGGCCTGCCGCCCGAGCCGCGGGTGGACAAGGACGTCCCCTGGTCCGGCCTCGGCCGCAGCTGACGGGCTCGCCCGGGGTGGCGCGGCCACGTGCCCGCCGCGGCTGCGGGTGCTACCAGGCCAGCAGCTGGGCCAGGCGCTCGCGGTGGTGGGCCGCGCCGCCGAGCAGGACGGCGTCGGCGCGGGCCCGCCGGAAGTACAGGTGGGCGTCGTGCTCCCAGGTGAAGCCGATGCCCCCGTGCAGCTGCACCGTCTCGGCGGTGACCGCGCGGAAGGCGTCCGAGCACCACGCCTGCGCCACCGCCGCGGCCTCGGCCAGCGCCACGGGCGAACCCTCGGCGTCGAGCGCGCGGGTCACGGCCGAGCGGCAGGTCTCGACCAGCACCAGGAGATCGGCGCAGGCGTGCTTGACCGCCTGGAAGCTGCCGATCGGCCGGCCGAACTGGCGGCGCTCCTTGACGTAGCCGACGGTCGCCTCCAGGCAGGCCTCGGCGCCGCCGAGCTGCTCGGCGGCGAGCGCGACCGCGGCGACGTCCAGGGCCGCCGGGACGACGGCGCCGGCCGAGCCGCCGGTGGTCAGCCGGGTCGCCGGGGCGTCGGTGAATGTGACGACGGCGGAGGGCCGCGCCAGGTCGAGGCTGTCGAGCGCCACCGCGGCCACCCCCGGACCGGCCTCGACGGCGAACAGGTCGACGCCGTCGGCGGCGCGCGCGGCCACGACGTGCAGCTCGGCGCCCGCGGCCCCCGGCACCGCGGGCAGGACGCCGTCGACGGTGCCGGCGTCGGCGGTGAGCTCCACCGCGGCCGGGTCCCACACGCCGTCCGGGCCGGTCACGCCGAGGGCGGCCACCGCACCGGCGGCCACCCGCGCGAGGACGTCGTCCGCTCCCGCCGCGGCCAGCACCTGCCCGGCCAGCACCGTGGAGGTCAGGAACGGCACGGGCAGCAGCGCGCGGCCGAGCTCCTCGCAGACCGCGGCGACCTCGGCCAGGCCGCCGGCGCCGTCCACGCGCTCGGGCAGCCCGAGCCCGGCCAGGCCGATGTCCCGCCCGACGACGTCCCACAGCCCGGCGTCGAAGCCCGGTCCGCCGGGGTCGAGCCGGCGCACCGCCTCCGGCCCGCCTGCGTCGCGGCACACCTCCCGGACGGCGGCCCGCAGGTCCTGCAGGTCCGACTCGCGCTCGGCGTCCAGCACCGTCATGCGTCGTCCTTCCCGGCCGCGTGCGCCGCGGCGAGCCGGGCGATCGGCACGCGCTGCGGCGAGCAGGAGACGTAGTCCAGGCCGAGCGGGGCCAGCCGCAGGATCGAGACGGCGTCCCCGCCGTGCTCGCCGCAGATCCCGAGCTTGATGCCGGGCTTCACCGATCGGGCCTTCTCGACGGCGATGGCCACCAGCGCGCCCACGCCGTCCGGGTCGAACTCGGCGAACGGGCTGGCCGAGAGCAGGCCCTCGCCGATGTAGTGCGCCAGCAGCCGGCTCTCGACGTCGTCCCGGGAGAACCCGAAGGTCATCTGGGTGAGGTCGTTGGTGCCGAAGGAGAGGAAGTCGGCGTGGACGGCGAGCTGGTCGGCCATCAGCGCCGCCCGTGGCGTCTCCACCATGCTGCCGACCAGGTAGGGCACCCGGACGCCGGTCTGCCGCTCCACCCGGTCGGCGGCCCGGTGCACCTGGCCGATGGCCAGCTCCAGCTCCTGCGGGATCGACACCAGCGGCACCATCACCTCGAGCGACGGCGTGATCCCCTCGCCGGTGACGGCGACCCAGGCGGAGAACAGCGCCTCCGCCTGCGCGGTGTAGAGCTCCTCGTTGAGCAGCGCCAGCCGCACCCCGCGCAGCCCGAGCATCGGGTTGACCTCGCGCAGCTCCACCGCCCGGCGGGCGTGCGCGGGGTCGTCGTACTCCTCGTCGTGCGGCAGGAACTCGTGCAGCGGTGCGTCGAGCAGCCGCACCGTGACCGGGCGGTCGCCGACCGCCCGCAGCAGGGCCGTGAAGTCCTCGCGCTGGGCGTCGGTCAGGGCCCGCAGCGCCTGGCGGTGCGCGTCGTCGTCCTCGGCGAGCAGGAAGCTGCGGACGACGGGCAGCCGCTCGCCGAGGAACTGGTGCTCGGTGCGGCACAGCCCGATGCCCTCGGCGCCCAGCCGCATCGCCACCTCGGTCTCGCGGGCGGTGTCGGCGTTGGTGCGCACCCCCAGCTGCCGCTCGGTGTCGGCCCAGCCGAGCAGGCAGTCGAGCTCGGCCGGCGGCTCGGCGGGGCGGATGTCGATGGCGCCGAGGTAGACCGTGCCGCTGCGCCCGTCGACGGTGACCCGGTCGCCCTCCCGGACCGTGTGCCCGCGGGCGCTCACCGTGCCCTGCACCCGGTCGATGGACAGCTCGGTCACGCCGCAGACGGCCGGCTTGCCGGCGCCGCGGGCGACCACGGCCGCGTGCGAGGCCAGCCCGCCCGCGGTGGTCACCACCGCCGCCGACGCGACGAGGGCGGGCACGTCGCCGGGGGTCGTCTCGGTCGACACCAGGACGGCGGGCACCCCGCCGGCGGCCAGCTCCAGGGCCCGCTGCGCGCTGAGGGCGACCAGGCCCGACGCGGCCCCGGGGGAGGCGGCGAGGCCCTCGGCCAGCTGCTGCTCCGTCCCGGTCAGGCGCAGCTGGGCGTGCAGCAGCTCCTGCACCACCGGCGGGCGCACCGAGCGCACCGCGGCCGACCGCTCGATCGTGCCGGCGTTGGCGAGGTCGACGGCGAGCCGCAGTCCGGCGCGCGGGCTGGGGTGGTCGAGCGCGGCGGCGGACAGCAGCGCCAGCTTGCCGTCGCGCAGCTCGAAGGTGACCGAGGCGACCGCGCGGAAGTGGTGCTCGAGCGTGGCGAGGGTGTGCCGGAGCAGGTCGGTGCCCTCGGGCAGCGCCGACAGCGGCTCCCCGGCACCGGCGGCCACCTTGCGGCTCACCCCGCGGTGGAAGGTGCCGTGCGGCTGCAGCGCGCCGGTCTCGGGGTCGCGGCTGCTCGCGGTGCCGTGCCCCGACCGCTCCCACGGCCCGACGTGCAGCGCCTGCACGTGCAGCGCCAGCCCGAGCTGGTCGGGCAGCTTCTGCGCCCGCCGGGCCCGCCGGCCCCGGGGTGAGTCCCACCGCTTGAGCAGCGCCCGCGCGGCCAGGGCGAGCTGCTCGGCCGGGTCGTCGGGGAACGGCGCGGTGCCCTCCTTCTCGATCAGCTCGAGCAGGGCGAGGACGCCGGCGGTGCCCTCGGCGGAGGCGAGCGCGTCGTCGACGTCGTCCGGGTCGACGTCGAGGGCGTCGACGGCGATCAGCGTGAGCACGCCGGTCCAGACCTCGTGCAGCTGCTGCTCGCGGCCGATGAGGTCGGCGATCGCGTCGGCGTTGCCCCGGTTCACCCCCAGCGCCGGCACGTCCGGGGGGAGGCCGGTCGCCGGCACCGGGGTGCTCGGCACCAGGCGGAGCAGCAGCGGGCGGTCGGTGGACCCGACGACGCGGCCGGTGAGCTCCTCGACGAGGTCGACCGCCTCGCGGGCGACGGCGACGTCGGTGAGCTCCCGCGACCGGCTGACCGGCACGGTCACCCCGGTGACGGTGGGCAGGCCGAGCGCGACCAGCCGGTCCATCTGGTCGCCGTGGACGCCGAGCTCCTCGGGGCCGAGGCCCCGGACCCGGCCCTGCCCGTAGGGGACGAGGTTCGCGACGCGCACGGGCGGGGTCGGCATCAGACCTTCTGACCGCGGACGAGCTCCGCCTCCAGCCGCTCGTCCTCCGCGCGGCTGATGCCGAGGAGCAGCAGCAGCTCCTGGTGCAGGTGCATCCACACGGTGTGGTACGAGTGCGACAGCGGCGAGGTCAGCGCGCCGGGGTCGCCGTCGTCGAGCTTCTCGAGCGCCGCGGTCAGGTCCGCGCGGTAGTGGCCGAGCCGCGGCTGGACGTCGGACATCCGCCGCAGGATCCGCCCGATCGCGTCGTCGACGTCGTCGAGGCGGTCGCGGACGCTGGCGTCGTACGCCGCGTCGGCGTGGTCGTTGGCCGAGCCGTCGGGCTTGAGCTGCCAGGCCGAGCAGACCTCGCGCAGCTCGTGGTTGACCGGCAGGAACTTCTCGAACAGGGGCCGCAGCGCGCGCTCCTCGTCACCGCCGGCGGGGAGCCGCGTGGCCTGCTGCGCGGCGGTGATGCCGTCGGCGGTCGGCATGATGAGCGGCCCCTTGGCCATGGCCAGCCCCAGGTCCACGAGCTGCTGCTGGGCGGACGAGAGCGCCCCGCGGTGCATCCCCTGCACCACCAGCGCGACCAGCGCCTCGCGCGTCGTCTCGTCGAGGGAACGGGGGGCGGGGGCGTCGGTCATGCCTGCGGTTCCTGTCGTTCTCGGGGGAGCCGCCGCGCGTCGGTGGACAGCGGTCGTCCGGCGGCGTGTGACACACGACATAGTCACAGTTAGAGGAGACGAGGTCAAGAAACCACCGGCCCGCCCTTGCCCGGCGACGTGGCCGACTTTATGGTCACGCCACCAAGAAACATGCCGGACGCCGGAGGTTGCCGTGACCGTCGCTGGACTGCGTGCCGTGGAGGAGATCTCGGGCCGCTACGCGGAGGTCGTGGCGAGCCTGACGCCGGAGGAGTGGGCGCGACCGAGCCGCTGCGCCGGCTGGTCGGTGCAGGACCTCGTCGCGCACACCGGGTCGAACTTCAAGGTGCTGGCCGAGCCGCCCGACCCGGCGGCCCCGGCGCCGCAGGTGGAGACCGCGGAGGAGCTGCAGGAGCTGCTCGTCCAGCAGCGGCGGGGGTGGTCCGCTGAGCAGGTGGCCGCCGAGTTCCGCGACTTCGTCGGGCCCGCGCTCGGCGCCCTGAAGGCGGTGCAGGACGAGCCCGTGGCCTCGGCGCCGCTCACGCTGACCGACCTGGGCACCTACCCGATGCACGCGCTGGCCGACGCGTTCGCCTTCGACCTGTGGTGCCACTTCACCGTCGACCTGCTGGCGCCGGGCGGTCCGGTCGAGCGGCCGCGCCCCGAGCCCACCGACGACCTCCTCGGCCCGGGCATCGGGTGGATGCTCACCGGCCTGCCGCAGATGTGCCGGCCGGTCTCGCAGGTGCTCGACCGGCCGCTGGGGCTGCGGCTGACCGGACCCGGGGGAGGGGAGTGGACCCTCGTCCCGGGCGACCCGCTGACGGTCCAGGAGGGGCTGCGCGACCCGGTCGCGACGGCGACGTCGTCCGCCACCGACTTCGTGCTGTGGGGGACGACGCGGACCCCGTGGCGGGAGTCGGTGCAGCTCGAGGGCGACCGGGCCTACGCCGAGCGGGTGCTGGACCGGGTCGACGTCGTCTGACCGTCCGGCACCCGGTCGCGGACGTAGGAGCCCGGCGCGTCCTCGAGGGCCGGGTGGGCGGCCGAGCCGAGCTCGGCCGGCGCCGGGACCTCCTCGCCGGAGCGGGCCAGCACCCACTCCGCCCACGCCTCCCACCAGCTCCCGGTGTGCCGCTCGGCCGTGTCGAGCCAGGCGTGCGGGCTCGATCCGGGCGGTCCGCCGGTCCAGTAGCTGGCCTTGGGGTTGCCGGGCGGGTTGACCAGGCTCTGGATGTGGCCGGCGTTGCTGAGCACGAAGGTGCTCGGCCCGGAGAGCAGCTGCGTCGTCCGGTAGCAGCCGTCCCACGGGGTGAGGTGGTCGGTCACCGCGCCGGTGACGAACGTCGGCACGGTGATCCGGCTCAGGTGCACCGGCGTCCCGAGCACCTTGAGCGCGCCGGAGCGGACCAGCCCGTTGTCCTTGAAGATCTCGAGGAACTGCTCGTGCAGCCGGGCGGGCAGGTTCGTGCCGTCGGCGTTCCAGGCGAGGATGTCGAACGCCGGCGGGTCCTCGCCCAGCAGCCACTGGTTGACCAGGTAGTTGAAGACCAGGTCGTCGGGGCGCATCCAGGTGAAGACCGCGCCCATCTGGCGGGCGGTGATCACCCCGGCCCGCCGCGAGTTGCGCCGGGCGACGTCGAGCAGCCGGGGGGCGGAGAAGGCGCCGATCGGGGCGCGGCTGTGGAAGTCGTGCAGGGTGACGGCGTAGCCGGCGCTGTGCACGCGCTCGTCCCCGGCCGCGGCGAGGTGGTTGAGCGCCGTCGTCGCGAGGATGCCGCCGGCGCAGAAGCCGAGCGTGTTGACGTCGGGTGAGCCGGTCACCTCGCGGGCGACGTCGACCGCCTCGAGGACCTCGCCGGCGTAGGTGTCGAGGTCCCAGTCGGCCTGTTCCTTCGACGGGTTGCGCCAGCTGACCAGGAACACCTGCAGCCCGCGGCTGACCGCGTACTCGACGAAGCTGCGACCCGGGCGCAGGTCGAGGAAGTAGAAGCGGCCGATCGGCGGCGGCACGATCAGCAGCGGGCGCTGCCGGACGTCGGGCGTCGACGGGCTGTACTGGATCACCTCGGCGACCGGGCTGCGGTGCACCACGGCGCCCGGGGTGAGCGCCAGGTCGGTGCCGACGGTGAACGCGGAACGGTCCACCTGGGACGGCAGGCCGCCGTTGTGGCGCAGGTCGGTGAGCACGTTGCCCAAGCCGCGGCGCAGGCTGGCGCCGCCGGTGTCGAACGCGCGCTTGAGGGCGGCGGGGTTGCCCAGGAGCGTGTTGGTCGGGGCCATCGCGCTGGTCAGCGCGTTGACCACGAACCGGACCTGCTCCACCTCGCGCCAGTCGGCACCGCCCGTCTCGAACTCGTCGACCAGGCGGCCGAGCGACCCGGTGACGGCCAGGTACTCCTGGAGCAGCCGCCGGTACGCCGGGTTCGCCGTCCAGGCCGGGTCGGCGAAGCGCCGGTCCTTGGGCGCGGGCGCGAAGTCGTCGGTGCCGCGGAGGATGCGCACCGTGTCCCGGCCGAGGCGGACGGTCTCCCGGGCGAGCGGCCGGGGCTGGGCGAGGGCGGCGAGCAGGCCGCGGGCGAGGCCGCGCGGGGAGGGGAGGCCGACGGGTTCGGCCCCTTCCACGGAGGCCAGCGCCTCCGCCTCGCTCTGCGGGACCTGGTCCGACTGCCGCTGCTCGGTGGTCGTCATGCCGGCTCCCTCGCTGTGAGCTGCATCACTTCTGCCCCGACCCTAGGGGGTGCACGGCCGGGTGGCACGGGGAGAGGCCTGGTGTGCGGCACGGGGCCCGACCACCATGGGGCGATGCCCTTCGACGTCGACCGGCTGCTGCGCCTGTGGACCGTGCCGATCCCCGACGACGACGCCGC
Organism: Geodermatophilus sp. SYSU D00691; assembly: GCF_054050275.1. Lineage (NCBI taxonomy): Bacteria > Bacillati > Actinomycetota > Actinomycetes > Geodermatophilales > Geodermatophilaceae > Geodermatophilus > Geodermatophilus sp. SYSU D00691. The sequence goes on along the minus strand of NZ_JBJGYZ010000005.1, from coordinate 37,228 downwards.
CGAGGCCGCGTTCCGCGAGCTCTACTTCGACCCGGTCTCCGTCAACGGCGAGCCCGTGGGGACGCTCGAGCTGCTGGCGCGGGCGCGAGGGCTGCAGGCGGCGCTGGAGTGGCCGACGATCCGGGTGCTGTCGGTGGTCGACGGGGGCCGGCAGGTGACCGTGGTGTTCCGGCTGCGGGGCCGGCAGGTGGGCACGCTGCAGACCTCGGTCGGGCCGGTGCCGCCCACCGGTGGCGTCGTGGAGCTGCGCACCATCGACGTCCTCACCGTCGACCGCGGCCGGATCCGGGAGGTCTGGACGGTCGCCAACGAGCTGGGCGCGCTCGCGGCCGTCGACGCCGTCTGGCTCCCCGGCGGGCACCAGTCGAACGGGGTGCCGGCCGACTACAAGCCGTGGGAGCACGCCGAGAGCGAGGGCCTGCACCACCACTGAGCCGGTCGGCGTCGACGCCCTCGTGCGCACCGGTGCGGTGTCCGGGGCGCGGGAAGCCGCACCCGTGCGTTCGAGTGCGCTACGAGCGCGTCAGCCGGTCGACCGGCGGCCCGGAGTGCCGGGCGGCGAAGACGGCCAGCTCCACCGCGCTCAGGTGGCAGCCGCCTGGGCAGTCGCACTCGACGGGCCGCCTCCCGAGCCAGCCGACGGCCGCCGGCCGCCGGCAGTTCGGGCAGTCCTCCCAGGTGACCCGCTCGCTCGGTTCCATCGCTTCAGCTCCCGATCCCGCGCGCCGAGCGCGGAGACGGGAGGGGACCCGGCCGTGCTTTTCCAACCAGGACCCCTCGGACCGGGCGTCCTTAGCCCGGGGGGCCCGTCGGAAACGCTGCGTCGGAGAACGGCTTGTTCCGGCTCGCCCGCGCACCGGATCCGCGGCCCGTCCGGAGGGTGAGAAACCTAGGCGCCGGCGAGCCGCTCCAGGCCGTCGAGGACCAGATCGAGGCCGAAGGCGAACTCCTCGGCGTAGTCGTAGCCGGGCTGCATGACGTGCTCGACGGTGAACTCGTGCAGGTGCGGGAACTCGTCGACCGGGAACCGGGCGAGCATCACCTGCGCCAGCTCGGCGGTCTGCTCCGGGGTGTCGAAGGGCAGCTGCCGCTCCTGCAGGCAGAAGCCGTAGACGTAGCTGTCGATCGCCGAGTAGGCGTGCCCGGCAAGGGCGACGGAGAAGCCGGCGCCGCGCAGCACGCCCAGGACGGCGTCGTGCGCGCGCAGCGTGGCCGCGCCCGGGCGGATCCGCGACTCCATGAGCCCGTTGGCCCACCGGTGCCGGGTCAGCGCCGCGCGGACGGAGAACGCCCGCTGCCGCACCGCCGTCCGCCAGTCGACGCCGGTGGGCAGCTCCACCTCGCCGAACACCACGTCGACCATGCCGTCGAGCAGGTCCTCCTTGTTGCGCACGTGGTGGTACAGCGACATCGCCTCCACCCCGAGCGCCTGTCCGAGCCTGCGCATGGACAGCGACTCCAGCCCGCTCTCGTCGGCGAGGGCGACGGCGGTGCGCAGCACGGCATCTCGGGTCAGGGGCACGTTGACAACCTTACGACGTAAGTATCAGACTTACGCCGTAAGTCACTCGACGACGGGAGAGCGCGATGACCGCCATGCTGGGCACGACGATGACCGCGGTGGTGCAGAGCCGGTACGGAGCGGACCCGGACGCGGTGCTGGGGCTCGGCGAGGTCGCCGTCCCGTCGCCCGGGGACGGCGAGGTGCTGGTGCGGGTGCACGCCTCGAGCGTCGACCGCGGCACCTGGCACGTGATGGCCGGCGAGCCCTACGCGATCCGGCTGGCCGGGTTCGGGGTGCGCCGGCCGAAGCACGCCAACCCCGGCCGGAACCTGGCCGGCACGGTCGTCGCCGTCGGGTCGGGGGTCTCGGGGTTCACGCCGGGTGACGAGGTCTGGGGCACCGGTACGGCGACCTTCGCCGAGTACGCGCTGGCCCGGCCGGGGCGGCTGGCCCGCAGGCCGGCGGGCCTCTCGTCCGCCGAGGCCGCCGCCGTCCCCGTGTCGGGCGCGACCGCGCTGCAGGCGGTGCGCGACCACGGCCGCGTGCAGGCGGGGGAGCGGGTCCTCGTCGTCGGTGCGTCGGGCGGGGTGGGCAGCTTCGCCGTCCAGATCGCCGCGGCCGCCGGTGCGGAGGTGACCGGGACGGCGCGGACGGCGAAGCTCGACCTGGTGCGCTCGCTCGGCGCGGCGCACGTCGTCGACCACACCCGCGAGGGGTTGGGCGAGGGCTACGACGTCGTCCTGGACACCGGTGGCAACCGCCCGCTGGCCGAGCTGCGCCGGCTGCTCACCCCGCGGGGCCGGCTGGTCGTCGTGGGCGGGGAGGACGCCGGCCGGTGGCTCGGCGTCCGCCGGCAGCTGCGGGCGACGGCGCTGAGCCCGTTCGTGGGCCAGCGGATGGGCACGTTCGTCGCCTCGGAGAACGCCGCCGACCTCGACGCCCTGCGCGAGCTGGTCGAGTCGGGCGCCGTCCGGCCCGCGATCGACCGCAGCTACCCGCTGGCGGAGACGGCGGCCGCGGTCCGCCGGCTGCTGGACGGGAAGGTCGCGGGCAAGGTCGTCGTCACGATCGGGTGAGCCCGCTGCCGTCCGCGACCGGCCTACCATGCGCGGCGTGCGTCCGTTCCTGCTGCTCGCGACGCGCGCCGAGGACGAGGCCGCGGATGACGAGTACGCCGCCTTCCTGCGGTTCTCCGGCCTGCCGCCCGAGCAGCTGCACCGGGTCCGCCTGGAGGCCGCGCCCCTGCCCGACCTCGACCTCGACGACTACGCCGGGATCATGCTGGGCGGCAGCCCGTTCAACACCACCGACCCGGCCGAGCGGAAGTCGGCGGTGCAGCGGCGGGTGGAGGCGGAGCTGCAGGGGCTGCTCGACGAGGTCGTCGCCCGCGACTTCCCGTTCCTCGGCGCCTGCTACGGCGTCGGGACGATCGGCGCGCACCAGGGCGGCGTGGTCGACCGCACGTACTCCGAGCCGCTGTCCTGCGTCTCGATCGAGCTGACCGCCGAGGGCCAGGCCGACCCGCTGCTCGCCGGGGTGCCGGAGCGCTTCGACGCCTTCGTCGGGCACAAGGAGGCGTGCTCGGTGCTGCCGCCGTCGGCGGTGCTGCTGGCCACGTCGGCCGCCTGCCCGGTGCAGCTGTTCCGGGTCGGCGCGAACGTGTACGCCACCCAGTTCCACCCCGAGCTCGACGCCCCCGGCATCTGCAGGCGGGCGCGGGTCTACCAGCACTACGGCTACTTCCCGCCCGACGAGCTCGAGCAGCTCGTCGACCGCCTCTCGCTCGGCGTGGTCACCGAGCCCGGCCGCCTGCTGAAGAACTTCGTCGCCCGCTACGCCTGACGAAGGCCGGGGAGGCGCCGAACCGTCAGCCGACCTCGAGCGGTGCGGCGACCTCGACCTCGAGGTGCAGGGTGTGGGTGAGTCGCTGGGACGGCGGGATCGCCGACCGGACCCACAGCGATCCGCTCGGCCGCCAGCTGGCGCTGCAGGAGGAGTGGCGGCTGGCACTGCGCCAGGAGCCGCAGCTGCCGGTCGAGCTGCTGCCCCAGCCGTGGCCGGCCGAGCGCGCCCAGGAGCTGCTCCACCGGCTGCACGCCCAGGTCGAGGTCCGGGCCCGCGCCGCGGCGGCCGAGGTCCTCGACACCATCCCGGCCACCGAGGGCGCGGAGAGCGGCGCGCCGACGGTCTAGCCGGCGGCCGGCGGTGAAGGTCCGGCTGCCGGGCCGGCGGAGCAGTGTGCGTTCATGGCGGGTTCCGCGCCCGGAAGCCGCCACGGACGCACATCGCCGACCGGGTGCGGGCGTGGTTCAGCCGAGGACGCGGAAGACCGGCTCGGCGATGCAGACCGGCTTGTCGCCGCCCTCGCGCTCGATCACGGCGGCGACGGTGAGCTGGTAGCCGCCCTTGATCTCCTCGACGTCGGTGAGGGTGGCGGTCAGCCGGACCTTCGAGCCGACCGGCACGGGCGCGGGGAAGCGCACCTTGTTGAGGCCGTAGTTCACGGCCATCGTCGTGTCGGTCACGGTGAGCACCTGCGACCACATCGGGATGAGCAGCGACAGGGTCAGGTAGCCGTGCGCGATCGGCCCGCCGAACGGGCTCTCGCGGTTGGCGCGCTCGACGTCGACGTGGATCCACTGGTGGTCGCTGGTGGCATCGGCGAAGAGGTTCACCGACTCCTGGGTCACCTCGAACCAGTCGCTGGTGCCGACCTCCCGCCCCTGGTACGAGGGCAGCTCGGCGAGGGTGGTCGTGGTCGTCGTCATGCGGGGGTCTCCTCCAGGTACTGCGAGCGCAGGTCGGGTTTGCGGATCTTGCCGGTGGCGGTCTTGGGCAGCTCGTCGGCGAACTCGACCAGCCGGGGCACCTTGAAGCCGGCCAGCCGCTCGCGCAGCGCCGCCCGGACCGCCTCGGGGTCGCGGTCGACGTCGGGACCGACGACGAGGACGGCGAGGCCGACCTCGCCCCACTTCTCGTCGGGGACGCCGATCACCGCCGCCTCGACGACGCCGGGCAGCTCGAGCAGCGCGGACTCGACCTCGGCCGGGTAGATGTTCTCCCCGCCCGAGATGATCATGTCCTTGTACCGGTCGCGGATGTAGAGGAAGCCCTCGTCGTCGAACGAGCCGGCGTCGCCGGTGCGGTACCAGCCGTCGACGAGCACCTCGGCGGTCCGCTCGGGGTCCTCCCAGTAGCCCGCCATGACGTTCGGGCCCTGCACGACCACCTCGCCGACCTCGTCGACGTCGACGTCCGTGCCGTCGGGCCGGACCACCCGGACGTCGGTGAAGAACACCGGCTTGCCGGCCGAGCCGACCTTGCGCACGGCGTCGGCCGAGTCGAGCACCGTGCAGCCCGGCGCGGCCTCGGTCATCCCGTACGCCTGCTGCATGGTCACCCCGCGGTCGAGCCAGGTGCGCAGCGTGGGCAGCGGGAGCGGGGCGCCGGCGGCGCCGATGGTGCGCAGCTGCGAGAGGTCGCGGGTGCGGAACTCCGGCAGCCGCGCCATCGCGTCGAGCATCGTGGGGACGGCGAAGAACGAGTTGACCCGCTGCTCCTCGATGACCCGCAGCGTCTCGGACGGGTCGAACCGGCGCACGACCACCGCGCAGCCGCCGCGCAGCAGCGTCGGGTTGACCGTGCCGTTGAGCCCGCCGATGTGGAACAGCGGCGCCAGCGCCAGGGTGCGCTCGGTCTGCGTGAAGTCGAAGCCGAGCAGCTGGTTCGTGGCGTTCCAGGTCATGTTGCCGTGGGTGAGCACCGCGCCCTTGGGCCGGCCGGTGGTGCCCGACGTGTACATGACCAGGCAGGGGTCGTCGAGCGAGACCTGCTCGTCGCGCGGCTCCGGGTCGGCCGCGGCGAGCAGCTCCTCGTAGTGCAGCGACGCCGTCCCGCCCTCGGCCGGCGGCTCGGCCGCGACCCAGGTGGGGACGACGTCGCGCAGCGCGTCGGCCAGCCGCCCGTGGTCGCGACCGTGGACGACGACCGACGCGCCGGAGTGCTCGAGCACGTAGCGGGCCTCGGGCGCGGTGAGCCGGGCGTTGACCGGCACCCAGATCGCGCCGAGCTGACCGCAGGCGTACAGCGTCTCCAGCGCCGACGGGTGGTTGCCGCCGGTCCACCCGACGCGGTCACCCCGGCGCACGCCCAGGCCGGCCAGCGCGCCGGCGGTGCGCCGGACCCGCTCGGCGAACCCGGCGTGCGACGTCGTCCGCCCCTCGAACCAGACGGCGTCCCGTTCCGGCGAGATCCGCAGCCGCCGCTCCGGCCAGGAGCCCAGTCCGGCGTTACGCACCGCGCAGTCCGAGGGCCCGGATGGCGTTCTCCTTCATGATCAGCGGCTTGACCTCGTCGCGGATCTCGAGCCCCTCGAAGTCCTTGATCCACCGCTCGGGCCGCAGCAGCGGGTAGTCGCTGCCGAACAGCACCTTGGTCCTGAGCATCGTGTTCGCGGCGCGGACCAGCTGCGGCGGGAAGTACTTCGGCGACCAGCCCGAGAGGTCGATGTAGACGTTGGCCTTGTGCTGGGCCACGGCGATCGCGCTGTCCTGCCACGGCACCGACGGGTGGGCCATGATGATCGTCAGGCCGGGGAAGTCGGCGGCGACGTCGTCCAGCAGCATCGGGTCGGAGTAGCGCAGCTTGATGCCGCGCCCGCCGGGCAGGCCCGAGCCGATGCCGGTCTGGCCCGTGTGGAACAGCGCCGGGACGCCCAGCGACTGCAGCTCCTCGTACAGCGGGTAGTGCCGCCGGTCGTTGGGCTCGAACGCCTGGATCGACGGGTGGAACTTGAACCCGCGGACGCCGTGCTCCTCGACCAGCCGCCGGGCCGCGCGCACGCCTGAGGCGCCGCGGGCCGGGTCGACGGACCCGAAGGGGATGAGCACGTCGGGGTGCTGCGCGGCGGCCTCGGCGATCTCCTCGTTGGACAGCGTCGGGTGCCCGATGGCCAGCTCGCTGTCGACGGTGAAGACCACCGCGGCCATGTTCTGCGCGCGGTAGTCCTCGGCGATCTGCGGCACGGTCGGGTGGTACGGGTCGCCCTTGAAGTACTTGGAGGCGGCGGCCAGCAGCTCGTCGTCCAGGGACAGATGGCCGTGCGCGTCCTGCTCGACGTGCACGTGCACGTCGATGGCGACGACCTTGTCGAGGTCGATCGTCACTGCGTCCATGGCTCGGCTCCGGACTCGCTCCGCTCCTCGGTCGCTGGCGCTCCCTGCGATGCTCACTCGCCCGTCGCCTTCGCGGACGGGGGCTCCGGCACCTGCTGGCCGACGGTCTGCTGCGAGGCGGCGAACCTCTCGGGCCAGACGCCGGCGATCGCGTCGGCCGACCAGCCGGTGCCGTCGGCGAGCTCGACGACGACCTCGGCCGGGTGGCTCCACAGCGCGAGCCGGTCGCCGCCGATGCCCACGGCCTGGCCGGTGACGTCCTTGGCCGCGTCGGAGGCGAGGAAGGCGACCAGGCCGGCGGCGTCCTCCGGCGTGCCGAACCCGAGCTGCTGGCGCGCGAACGGCGGCAGCGGCTCACCCGCCTGCAGCGCGTCGACGTAGGGCTTGAGGAAGGGCACGGTCTCGGTCATCGCGGTGGCGGCCACCGGCACGATCGCGTTGACGGTGATGCCGGCGCGGGCCAGCTCCATCGCCCAGGTGCGGACCATGCCGACGATGCCGGCCTTGGCGGCGGCGTAGTTGGTCTGGCCGAAGTTGCCGACCTGGCCGGTGGGGGAGCCGACGCAGATGACCCGGCCCCCCTCGCCCTGCTCGCGCATGCGGATGGCGGCGGCGCGGGTGCAGGTGAACGTGCCGCGCAGGTGGGTGGTGATGACCGCGTCGAACTGCTCGTCGGTCATCTTCCACAGCGTGGTGTCGCGCAGGATGCCGGCGTTGTTGACCAGGACGTCGAGCCGGCCGAATTCCGTCACGGCGCGGTCGACGAGGGCCTGCGCGGCCTCGCTGGTGCCGACCGGCACGACCTCGGCGACGGCGGTGCCGCCGGCGTCGGTGATCGACTTCACCGCCGCCTCGGCGACCAACTCGTCGACGTCGTTGACGACGACCGCGGCGCCGGAACGGGCGAGCTCGGTGGCGTAGGCGAGGCCGAGGCCCCGTCCGCTGCCGGTGACGATGGCGACCTTGCCGGTCAGGTCCACGGGCGCTCCTCGGGGAACCACAGGGGGATGCCCGCACCGGGCATCGTTGCCAGCTCGGACGCTAGGCCGATATCGTGGAGGTTGTCAACGATTGAGGAGTTCACCGATATGACGGCGCTGACCGACGACGTCGGCTTCCTGCTGACGCGGGCGAGCGGGCTCGCCGTCCGGGCCACCAACGCCGCGCTGGCCGACGTCGGCCTGCGGGTGCGCCAGTACTCCGTGCTGGTGCTGGCCGACGACGCGCCGGACGGGATCTCCCAGCGCGACCTCGCCGAGGTGCTCGGTCTCGACCCCAGCCAGGTGGTGGCGCTGGTCGACGAGCTGGCCGCCGCCGAGCTGGTCGAGCGCCGGCCGTCGCCGACCGACCGCCGGCAGCGGCTGGTCGCGGCCACGGCGCAGGGCGTGCGGCTGCGGCGCCGGGCGGAGCAGCGGGCGGCCGCCGGGCTGCAGGAGCAGCTGGGCGGCCTGTCGCCCGCCGAGCAGGAGACGCTGCGCGGCCTCCTGAAACGGGTCGTGAGCACGGACACCGGTGAGGACGCGCGCCGGGCGGGGTAGTCCCCTGGGCATGCAGCACGATCCACGACCGGGCGAGGACGACGTCGCCCGCGACGACGAGCAGGCGCTGTCGCGCGCCGAGGGCGGCGGGCCGAGCGACGAGCCGGACTCCGGCACGACCACGGGCACCGGCGAGTCCGGCACCTTCGTCGGTCGGGTCGCCGGTCAGGACGTCGGGTACGCGGGGGAGACGGGGGCCGAGCGTCGCGCGGCCGAGCAGTCGGGATGAAGGTCGGCCTCGTCCTCGGCGGGGGCGGCGTGGTCGGGCAGGCGTACCACTCCGGCGTCCTCGCCGTCCTGCAGCACGACTTCGGCTTCGACGCCCGGCGGGCGGACCTGATCGTCGGCACCTCGGCCGGCTCGATCACCGGCACCCTGCTGCGCCTCGGCGTCTCCCCGGAGGACCTCGCCGCCTGGACGGTCAAGGCGCCGCTGTCCAAGGACGGCGACGTCCTCGAGCAGCTGGCCGGCACCGAGCCCCCCGAGCTGGCGCCGTTCCGGCCGCTCGACGTGATCCGGCGGCCGGCCCGGCTGCCCGGCTGGGAGATGGTCCACCGGGCGGTGACCCGGCCGTGGCGCTTCCGCCCGATGGCCGCGGGGCTGGCCCTCCTGGCCCCCGGGCGGCACGACATCGCCGAGCAGCTGGCCGCGCTGCGGGAGCTCGAGGACGGCGGGTGGCCCGACTCGCTGTGGATCACCGCGGTGCGCCGGCGCGACGGCCGGCGCGTGGTCTTCGGCCGGCCGGGCTCGCCCCCGGCGCCGCTGCACCTGGCCGTGGCCGCCTCGTGCGCCGTCCCCGGCTACTTCGCGCCGGTCACCGTCGCCGGGCACGCCTACGTCGACGGGGGAGTGCACTCGCCGACCAACGCGGCGCTGCTGCGGCACTGCGGGCTCGACCTGGTGATCGTGGTGTCGCCGATGAGCGGGCCGCCGGGGCTGCGCCCGGACTTCTACGCGGCCACGCGGCGGTACTCGGCCCGCCTGCTGCGGCGCGAGGTGCACGCGCTGGAGAAGGCCGGTGTGCAGACGGTCGTGTTCACCCCCGGTCAGCCGGAGCAGGCGGCCATGGGCGACGACATGATGTCCCGCGCGCGGCTGCACGAGGTGCTGCAGCAGTCCTTCTTCGCCGCCGGCGCCCGGGCGGCCGCCGAGGACGCCCACGAGCTGCTGCGCCGCGCCGCCGGCTGATCAGGACGACCCGCGCGGTGTGGTCGCCACCCGCGCGGCAGACCGCGGGGGGCGCGACCACGCGGCGCCGGTGAGCGGCCGCCGCGCGCCTCAGTCGGGGCGGCGGCGGCCGATCTTGGAGCCGAGCCAGGTCAGCGGGTCGAACCTGCGGTCCACCACGCGCTCCTTGAGCGGGATGATCCCGTTGTCGGTGAGGTGGATGCCCTCGGGGCACACCTCGGTGCAGCACTTGGTGATGTTGCAGTAGCCGAGCCCGTGCACCTCCTGGGCGGCGTCGCGGCGGTCCTCGGTGTCCAGCGGGTGCATGTCCAGCTCGGCCAGCCGGATGAGGAAGCGCGGGCCGGAGAAGGCCTTCTTGTTCTCCTCGTGGTCGCGGATGACGTGGCAGGTGTTCTGGCAGAGCCAGCACTCGATGCACTTGCGGAACTCCTGCGAGCGCTCGACGTCGACCTGCGCCATCCGGTGGTTGCCGTCGGCGTCGCGCGGCTGCGGGGAGAACGCCGGCACCTGGGCGGCCTTGGCGTAGTTGTAGGAGACGTCGGTGACCAGGTCGCGGATCACGGGGAACGTGCGCAGCGGCGTGACGGTGATCGTCTCGTCCTCGGCGAAGGTGCTCATCCGGGTCAGGCACATCAGCCGCGGCCGGCCGTTGACCTCGGCGCTGCACGAGCCGCACTTGCCGGCCTTGCAGTTCCACCGGACGGCGAGGTCACCGGCCTGGGTGGCCTGCAGGCGGTGGATGATGTCGAGGACGACCTCGCCCTCGTTGACCTGCACCGTGTAGTCGCGCAGCTCGCCGCCGCCGGCGTCCCCCCGCCACACCCGGAAGCGGGCGTCGTAGCTCATGGCTGCTCCTCGAAGATCTCGCTCAGGTCGGACGGCATCCGGGGGAGCGGCTGCCGGGTCACGACGACCCCGCCGCCGGGCGGGCGGGTGCAGACGAGGTTGGTCTTCGCCCACTCGGCGTCGGCGGCCGGGAAGTCGTCGCGGGTGTGCCCGCCGCGGCTCTCCTGCCGCTCCAGCGCCGCCTTGGCGATGCACTCGCTGACCACGAGCATGTGCGGCAGGTCCAGCGCGAGGTGCCAGCCGGGGTTGTACTGCCGGTGCCCCTCGACCGACAGCCGGGCGATGCGCTCCTCGAGCGAGCGGATCCGCTCGAGCGCCTCCTTCATCTCCGGCTCGGTGCGGATGATGCCCACCAGGTCGTGCATCGTCTGCTGCAGGTCGTGCTGGACGGCGTACGGGTTCTCGCCGCCCTCCCGCTCGAACGGCGCCAGCGCGGCCCGGGCGGCGTCGGCCAGCGCCTCGTCCGGGATGGCCCGCGCCTGCCGCGACCGCGCCTGCTCGGCCGCCGCCACCCCGGCCCGCCGGCCGAACACCAGCAGGTCCGACAGCGAGTTGCCGCCCAGCCGGTTAGAGCCGTGCATCCCGCCGGCCACCTCACCGGCCGCGAACAGCCCCGGCACCCGCGACTGCGCGGTGTCCGGGTCGACCTCCACCCCGCCCATCACGTAGTGGCAGGTGGGCCCGACCTCCATCGGCTCCTTGGTGATGTCGACGTCGGCCAGCTCCTTGAACTGGTGGTACATCGACGGCAGCCGCTTGCGGACGTAGTCGGCCGACCGGCGGGAGGCGATGTCGAGGAACACCCCGCCGTGCGGCGAGCCGCGGCCGGCCTTGACCTCGCTGTTGATCGCCCGGGCGACCTCGTCACGCGGCAGCAGCTCGGGGGGCCGCCGGTTGTTCTTCTTGTCGGTGTACCAGCGGTCGGCCTCCTCCTCGGTCTCCGCCGTCTCCTTGCGGAAGAAGTCCGGGATGTAGTCGAACATGAACCGGTTGCCGGCCGAGTTGCGCAGCACGCCGCCGTCGCCCCGGACGCTCTCGGTGACCAGGATCCCGCGCACCGACGGCGGCCAGACCATGCCGGTCGGGTGGAACTGGACGAACTCCATGTTGACCAGCCCGGCGCCGGCCCGCAGCGCCAGCGAGTGGCCGTCGCCCGTGTACTCCCACGAGTTCGAGGTGACCTTGTAGGCCTTGCCGATGCCGCCGGTCGCCAGCACCACCGACGGCGCCTGCCAGGCGACGAACCGGCCGGACTCGCGCCAGTACCCGAACGCGCCGGTGATCCCGTCGGTGTCCTGCAGCAGCCACGTGACGGTGCACTCCATGAACACGTCGATGCCGAGCGCCACCGTGCGCTGCTGCAGGGTGCGGATCAGCTCGAGACCGGTGCGGTCACCGACGTGCGCCAGACGGGCGTAGCGGTGCCCGCCGAAGTCGCGCTGGCTGATCAGCCCGTCGTCGGTGCGGTCGAACAGCGCGCCCCAGTCCTCGAGCTCGCGGACCCGGTCGGGCGCCTCCTGCGCGTGCAGCTGGGCCATCCGCCAGTGGTTGAGCATCTTGCCGCCGCGCATGGTGTCGCGGAAGTGCACCCGCCAGTTGTCCTCGGGGTAGAGGTTGCCCATGGCCGCGGCGATGCCGCCCTCGGCCATGACCGTGTGCGCCTTGCCCAGCAGCGACTTGCAGACCACCGCCGTCCGGGCGCCGGCCTCGTGCGCCGCGATCGCCGCGCGCAGCCCGGCGCCGCCGGCGCCGACCACGACGACGTCGTAGGCGTGCTCCTCGAGCTCCATCAGAAGAACCTCACGTCCGAGATCACGTCGGCGGCCAGCAGGAAGACGTAGAGGTCGGCGAGCGCGACGCTGAACATCGACACCCAGGCGTACTGCATGTGCCGGGCGTTGAGCTTCGACACGAACCCCCAGAACCGGTACCGCACCGGGTGCCGGGAGAAGTGGTTGAGCCGCCCGCCGACGATGTGCCGGCAGGAGTGGCAGGACAGCGAGTACAGGAACAGCAGGACCGCGTTGACCAGCAGCACCAGCGTGCCGAGGCCCATGTGCCCCCACTCGCCGGTCTCGTCGCGGAAGGCGAGGACCGCGTCGTAGAACAGGATCACGTTGATGACCAGCGCCGCGTAGAGGAAGTAGCGGTGCACGTTCTGGAAGACCAGCGGGAACCGCGTCTCGCCCGTGTACTTCCCGTGCGGCTCGGCCACCGCGCACGCCGGCGGGGAGAGCCAGAACGCCCGGTAGTACGCCTTGCGGTAGTAGTAGCAGGTCAGCCGGATGCCCAGCGGGAAGATCAGGATGTAGATCGCCGGTGAGATCCACGTCGGCCCGGTGAAGAACTCCGGGAACGTGTCGCCCTCGCACCGGGTCGACAGGCACGGCGAGTAGAACGGCGAGATGTAGGGCTCGGCGAAGTAGTACGCGTTCTGGAACGCCCGGAACGTCGCGTACACGACGAAGGCGAGCAGGACGGCGACGGTGATCGCCGGCTGCACCCACCAGCGGTCGGTGCGCAGCGTGCGCGCCGTGATCGCGGCGCGGGCGGTGGCCGCCGACCAGATGGGGCGCCGGGCGGTGCCGCGGCGGGGCACGCGCAGCGGCGCCTGGGCGGGCGGGGCGCCGTTCCGGCGGCGCCGGCCGAGCAGCCCGGCGAGCCCCGCGACCGACGCGGCCGCCAGCCACGGACCCAGCCGGCGGCGCCGGCCGTCCTCGGTGTCCGGTCTCGTCCCCCGGGGCGCGGTGGTGGTCATGGCGCGAGGCGGTCGTCGCCGACCGCGGGCCGATCGGGATCCGCGTCCTGCTCCAGCGCCATCGCTGCCCCCCGGTGTGAGGCCGACCACAGTGCGACGAGGCGCAGTCGATCACGAACGGCCCGTTCTGGAAAGAGGGGCGCGCGATCGGGGGATCAGCGGGCGCGGGGCAGCTCCCGCGCGGCACCGACCAGCGACGACGGAGCGACGTCGGCGGGGTCGGCGCACCGCACGTCGGCGACGACGGCGGTGACGTTGTCCTCGGTGCCGGCGGCCAGCGCGGCGTCGAGCAGCCGCCGCACGGCGACGGCCGGGGTGGCCGAGTCGGCGAGCAGCGCGCGCAGCTCTTCGGGCGGGACGGTGCCGGAGAGGCCGTCGGAGCACAGCAGGAGCCGGTCGCCGGGCTCGGCCGGCAGGGCGCTGACCACGACCGAGGCGGGCTCGCCCGGGCGGCCGTGCAGCGCGGCGAGGACGACGTGGCGCAGCGGGTGCCGCCGGGCCTGCTCCTCGGTGATCGTGCCGGCGTCGAGCAGGCTCTGGACCAGGGTCTGGTCGACGGTGAGCCGCAGCAGCTCGCCCCGGCGCAGCAGGTGCGCCCGCCCGTCGCCGACGTGCGCGACGACGAGCCGGCCCTGCGGCGTCAGGGCCGCGGCGGTGAGCGTGGTCGCCATGCCGGTCAGCGACGGCTGCCGGGCGACGGCGGCCGCGAGGTCGTCGTTGGCGGCGTCGACCGCGCCCACCAGGTCGGGGGCGGCGGGACCGGCGAGCTCGGCCACGCGGCGCAGCCGGTCGACGACCAGGGCCGCGGCTGTGGCGCCGCCGACCGAGCCGCCGACGCCGTCGGCCACCGCGACCAGCCGCGGACCGGCCAGGCCGGCGTCCTGGTTGTCCGGGCGCGGGCCGGCGGTCGAGCCGGCCGCCGTGTCCAGGGCGAGCCCGGCCACCGCGGAGAGCAGCAGCGGCTGGGTCCCGGACACGCCTCCAGTGTGGCGCGGATTCCTCTGCGCTTCCCGGACGTCGGTCGCGGGCCCGCCGGGCAGATCGGACGGTGGCCGCCGGGGCCGGTGTGGTGCCGGGGCCGCCGGCGTCGCGGCGACCGTCGCGGTCGGCGTCGGCCGACAGCGCTGAAGAGGCGCCGAAGCCGCCTCAGAGGCCGTGCTCGGCGAGCACGGCGGCGAGGGGGAGCGCCTCGCCGCGGGCGCTGGCCGCGGCGAACTCGTCCGGGTGCAGCCGCGGCCGCACCAGCCGGTCGCGCAGCAGGACGTGGTGGAAGAAGCCGGCGGTGTCGGAGAACAGCGCACCGCCGGCGGCCGCCACGAGCTCCGCCGCGGTGGTCCAGTCGTCGCGGCAGGCGGCGGCGTAGCCGAGGGCCAGGACGACGTCGGGGTCGGCCTGCCGGCCCTCCCGCTCGGCCCGCTGCCGGGCCTGCTGCAGCGGGGCCAGGTAGGGCTCGCCCGCGGCGATCCGCGACAGCGCCTCGGAGTAGGTGGTCAGCCAGTTCTCGTCCAGGCCGCTGACCCGCAGGTGCGCGTGCTGCGCGTCGATCAGCCGGCGCAGCCGGGCGGCGTCCCGGTCGACGAGCGCCACCAGCCAGGCGGCCCAGATGGCCAGGTAGGTGTCGTAGTCGGCGCCGCCGGCCGCGAGCAGCTGCGCGGCCTCGCCGGCCAGCCCGTCGGTGTCGCCGAGCAGCAGCCGGACGACGACCCGGTAGGCGTCGTCGAGCCGCACGAGGCCCGGCTCGTCCGCCGCGACGGCCTGCGCGCGGGCCTCGGCCAGCCGCGCCAGCGCCACCTGCGGCCGGACGGCCTGGGTGATCGCCGCGTAGTGCGCCGCGACCGCCGCGCCCCCGGGGTCGCCGGCCGCCTCGACGACCTCCGCCGCCGCGCCGGCGGCCGCGGCCAGGCGCCGGGGGTCGCCGGCGCCGACGCCCACGTCGGCCTGCAGCACGAGGGCCCACAGCCGGTCGGCCGGCGCCAGGTCGCGGCCGAGGAGCTGGTCGACCCAGCGGCGGCCCTCCGCGTAGGAGACGGCGTTGCGCCACAGCGTGGCCAGCCCCAGGGCGACGTCGACCGCCGCGGG
Source organism: Geodermatophilus sp. SYSU D00691 (assembly GCF_054050275.1). Taxonomy (NCBI): domain Bacteria; kingdom Bacillati; phylum Actinomycetota; class Actinomycetes; order Geodermatophilales; family Geodermatophilaceae; genus Geodermatophilus; species Geodermatophilus sp. SYSU D00691. Next base: position 22,141 of record NZ_JBJGYZ010000005.1, on the reverse strand, counting down.
GGTGTCACCGGCGGCCAGGCTCGCCGCGAAGGCCAGCCGCACCGTCTCGAGGTCGTCGCGGCTGCGGGCCGCCGTCGCCGCCGACAGCCAGCGCCGGGGCCGCGGCAGCTCGCGCGCCCGGTCCACGACGAAGGCGCGCAGCCGCTCGGTCACCTCCGGCCGCAGGCCGGCCTCGTCCAGCCGCTGCGCGGCGAACAGCCGCAGCGTCTCCAGCAGCCGGTAGCGGCGGGTGGCGGGGTCGTGGACGACGAGGCTCTTGGCCACCAGGTCGCCGAGCAGCCGCGTCGCCGTGGCGGCGTGGACGTCGCCGGCGACCGCGGGGACGGCGGCGAGCGGGAAGTCGGCGGGGAACACGCCGAGCCGGGCGAACAGGTCCTGCGCCTCCGGCGCGAGCAGCTGGTGGCTCCACTCCACGGTGGCCGCCAGCGCCGAGTGGCGCTCGCCGGCGCGCGGGCGGGCCCCGGCGAGCAGGGTGAGCCGGTCGTCGAGTCGCTCGAGCAGCTCGTCGATGCCCAGCGCGGTCAGCTGGGCGGCGGCCAGCTCGATGGCCAGCGGCAGGCCGTCCAGGCGCCGGCACAGCTCGGCGACGCGCGGGTCGGCGACGTCGGCGCTGCCCGGGCCGGCCGCGGCCGCGGCCCGCTCGGCGAACAGCTTGGCGGCCTCGCTGCCGAGCGGGCCCAGCCGGTGCACGACCTCGCCGTCGACCCGCAGCGCCTCCCGGCTGGTGGCGAGCACCCGCACGCGGGGCCCGGCGTCGAGGACGGCGTCGACCAGCTCGGCGCTCTCGTCGACCAGGTGCTCGCAGTTGTCCAGGAGCAGCAGCGCCGGCCGGCCGCCGAGCAGCGCCGCGAGCCGCGCCGGCTCGACCGCGCCCGCGCCCTGGACGCCGGCCGCCTCGGCCACCGCCCGCACCAGCCCCGCCCCGTCGCGCACCGGAGCCAGCTCGGCGAGCACGACGTCGGTGTCGGCGGCCACCCGGCGGGCCACCGCCAGCGCGAGCGTGGACTTCCCGGCGCCGCCCGGCCCGGTCAGCGTCACGAGGCGCGACGAGCGCAGCCGCGCCCCGACCGCGGCCAGGTCGCCGTCCCGCCCGATGAGCCGGGTCCGGGCGGGCGGGAGGCGCAGCCGGGTGGCCCGCTCGGGCGGCGCCGCCTCGACGGCGCGGCGCAGCGCGGCCGCCGCCGGCCCCGGCTCGGCGCCCAGCTCCGCGCGGAAGACCGCGGCCATCCGGTCGAGCGCCCGCAGCGCGTCTGACCGCCGTCCCTCGCGGAGGAGGCCGCGGGCCAGCGCCAGGTGCGCCTCCTCGTCCAGCGGGTCGGCCTCGACCAGCTCGGCGAACCGGCCGGCCGTCCGCAGCAGGTCCAGCCGGCGCTGCCGCAAGCGCTCGCGGGGTTCCTCGGTCCACGGCTCGTAGAGGTCGTCGGGGAGGAGGTCACCGGCATACCGGTCGGGGTCGCCGGCACGGTCGAACTCCTCGGCGTCGACGGTGACCTGCGCGTCGGGGAAGAGCGCGACCGTCCCCGCGGACAGCACGATGCCGTCCTTGCTGCCCAGCGCCGCGCGGGCGTAGTGGGCCGCGGTGTGCAGGCGGGGGGCGGCCTCGTCGAGCAGCAGGTCGGGCCACAGCGCGTCGACCACGCGGTCGCGCAGCAGGCGGTGGCCGGGCTGCAGCGCGAGCAGCTTCACCAGCGCCGACGCCGAGCGCCGGGACCAGGCCTGCTCGGGCACCGGCCGGCCGTCGACCTCGACGCCGAACCCGCCCAGCAGCCGGACCTGCACGCGCATCGTGGGCCTCCGGGGTTGCGACCGGCGGAGTCTAGGGCGGTCCGGGCCGGAGCGGGAACGGAACGGGGTGTCGGGCACCGCGGATCCGGGAAGACCAGAGGGCGGTCGACGGAGCAGACGTCCACCCGAGCGTGCACGGGGCCCGGAACGACGGACGGACAGCGATGGCCGGGAGCACTGCACCGCAGGGGTCGTCGACGGTAGGCCTCTACGGCAGCCGGGTGGGGGAGCGGCTGCCCCGCGCCGCGTTCACCGAGTTCCTGGGGACCGCGGTGCTGGTCTTCGTCGGCACCAGCGTGGCGGTCGCGAACGCGGTGACCGGGCAGGCGGTCTACGACCTGCTCGCGGTGGTGCTCGCGTTCGGCGTCGTCCTGGTCGCGCTCGTGGCAGCGCTCGGGCACGTCTCCGGGTGCCACCTCAACCCGGCGGTCACCCTCGGGCTGGCCGTGACCGGGCGCTTCCCGTGGTCCGCCGCGGGGGCGTACGTCGCCGCCCAGCTGGCCGGTGGTCTGGCCGGAGCCGCGCTGACCTGGGCGGTCGGTGGGAGCCGGGCCCGCGACGAGGGCCGGCTCGGCGCCACGGTGCCGGCCGACGACGTCTCCGCGGTGCGGGCGTTCCTCGTCGAGACCCTCGTGACGTTCGTGCTCGTGCTCGTCGTGGTCTCGGTCGCCACCGACGAGCGCGCCCAGGGTGCGGCCGCACCTGTCGCCGTCGGGCTGGCACTGGCGGCCGGCATCTTCGTCGCCGGCCCACTGACCGGCGGTGCCGTGAACCCCGCCCGCGCGTTCGGGCCGGACGTCCTCGCCGGCGAGTTCGCCCCCCTCTGGATCTACCTCCTCGCGCCGACCCTCGGCGGCGTGCTGGCCGCGGTCGTCTACGACCGGGTGCTGGCACCCACCGAACCGCCGGGAGCGACGTAGCGGGGCCTCCCACGGCCGTCGGTCCCCCTGGCCGGGTGCCATGATGGCCGTGCCCCGTCCCCCGCACCTCCCGACGGTGGCCGACACCGGCGAGAAGGGACGAGGCCCTGAGCGGAGTGCTCTCCGACCTGCCCGCGACCAGGGTGCGCGCGGCGATGCTGGCCACCTACGCGGCGTTCATCGGCAGCGGGTTCGCCTTCGCCAACTGGGCGGCGCGCATCCCGCAGGTCCGCGACTCGCTCGAGCTCAGCTCCGCCGAGCTGGGCCTGGTGCTGCTCGCCATCGCGGCCGGGTCGGTGGTGGCCCTGCCGGTCGCCGGGCCGCTGGTCACCCGTTTCGGGTCGGGCCGCACGGTGGCGGCGATGGCGGTGCTGATGTCCGCCGCCCTGGCGCTGGCCGCCGTCGGGCACCTCGCCGGGGTGGTGCCGCTCGTCGCCGGCCTGTTCCTCTTCGGCCTGGGCAACGGCGCCTGGGACGTCGCGATGAACGTGCAGGGCGCGCGGGTGGAGACGGAGCTGGGGCGGTCGATCATGTCCCGCTTCCACGCCGGCTGGAGCCTCGGCACGGTCGCCGGCGCGCTGGTCGGCGCGGGCGCGGTGCTGCTCGACGTCCCGGTGGCCGTGCACCTGGTCGTCGTCGCCGTGCTGGTCGGCGTCGCCGTCCCGCTGGCCGCCCGACGCTTCCTGCCCGACACCGGTCACGCGGAGCACGAGGAGCGACCGGCGGGCGGGGCCCGCGCCGCCCTGGCCGCCTGGCGCGAGGGCCGCACCCTGCTGATCGGGCTGTGCGTGCTGGCCTTCGCCTTCGCCGAGGGCGCCGCCAACGACTGGATCAGCGTCGCGCTCATCGACGGCTACGACGCGCACGCGGCCACGGGCGCGCTCGGCTTCGCCGTCTTCCTCTCGGCCATGACCCTCGCGCGCTGGTTCGGCCCCGCGCTGCTCGACCGCTACGGCCGGGTGCCCGTGGTCCGGGCGATCGCGGCGGTGGCGACGGTCGGTCTGCTGCTCTTCGTCTTCGCGCCGGGCGTGCCGCTGGCGCTCGTCGGCGCCCTGCTGTGGGGGATCGGCACGTCGCTGGGCTTCCCGGTGGGCATGAGCGCCGCGGCCGACGACCCGGTGCGCGCGGCGGCCCGGGTCAGCGTCGTCGCCTCGATCGGCTACTGCGCCTTCCTCGGCGGCCCGCCGCTGATCGGCTTCCTCGGCGAGGGCGGAACGGTGCTCCGGGCGCTCACCGTCGTCGCCGTCCTGCTGGGGCTGTCGGCGCTGGTCGCCTCGGCGCTGCGGCCGCTGCCGGCGGCCGACCGCCCGCCAGAGGCCCCCGATCACGCGGACCAGGGGCCTCCCGGACGTCAGAAGTAGTGTCTCCGGCCGCCGACCGCCCGGCCGGTGGACCCCAGCAGGAGCAGGACCAGCCCCACGACGACCACGATGATGCCGATCGTCCAGAGGATCGAGATCTTCAGGAGCAGTCCGAGCAACAGCAGGATGAGACCGAGGATGATCACGTTCCGCCCTCCCTAGTGAGCGCATGCGTCGACCCGTGGGCGGAGCCGGGATGTCCCGTGATCACCTCCGCCATGCACGGTGTCACCCGTCCGGGTGTCGAGGGCCGGTGCCGGACTCCGCCGCGTGGCCGGGGGCAGCAGCGGTGAGTCGGTGCTCACCCGCGCCGTGCGGATCCCGACGCGGCGGCACCAGCACAACACCCTGCGGGCCTGGGACAGCATCCCGGTCCGGGTGCGGCCCGCCTGACGCGGGGCCCCACGGCGCGGAAACCGCGGTCGTGGGACTCCGGATCACTCGTCGGGGAAGAGCGCGGCCAGGCCGAGGCGGGTGGGCCGGCGGAACGGCTGCCACGCATCGGCCGGCTGGGCCAGCCGGTCGGCGACGACCCACAGCACGGCCGGGTCCAGCCCCATCCCGAGGTGGCCGGCGCGGACGGCGACGTTCTCGCTGAGCGGCCCGGTCTGCTGCAGGCAGGCCCGCCAGTCGACGACGCCGTCCCAGCGCGAGTAGACCGACGTGCTCGGCACCGGCAGCGGCCGGCGCAGCCCCCCGCCCGACCTGCCGGCCAGGGCGAACGGCGAACCGAGGGTGACGACCTGGCGCACCTGCTCCGGCGCGCGCAGCGCCAGCCGGCGGGCGTAGATGCCGCCGAGGCTCTGCCCGACGATGCTCACCGGTGACCCGTGCTCGGCGTGCAGGCGGGCCAGCAGCCGGGGCAGCTCGTCGACGACCTCCTGCGTGGGTCCGCGGTTGCGCCCGAGCGCCCAGCCGACGACCGGGTGGCCGAGCCCGCGCAGCCAGCGGCGCAGCGCGCCGGTGGACAGGTCCGACGCCCCGAGCCCGGGCAGCACGAGCACCGGGTGCGCGTCGCCGCGCGGCGCGACCGCGAGCAGGGGCAGGGACGCGGCCAGCGCGCCGGCGCTGGCCGCCGCCCGCACCGGTTCGGTGGCGGCCAGCAGGCCGCGTCGCCGTCCGGCCGCGGTCACTCGGCCATCGGCGGGAGCAGCCGCGGCTGGAACACCTCGTCGATCGGCCGCGGCCCCACGTACTGCCGGCAGGTGCACGGCACCCAGGTGTGCCCGGCCCACCGGCCGCGCTTGTCGTAGCTGTCGCGGCGCAGCTCGGCGTAGCAGGTCGAGGTCTCGGTGTCGTGCTGGCTGAGCGGGTGGCCGCAGCCGCACACCGGCGTCATCGGCTTGGGCGGAGGAGCGGGCCGCCGGCCGAGCCGGCCGACGACGAACCCCACCGCCAGCAGGGCGCCGCCCACCACCAGGCTGATCGGATCCACCGTCACTCCTCCCGTCGCGTGCCCTCCCGACGGTAGCGCGCGGCGCGCGTGGTCAGCCGGTCGTCTTGCCCCGCCCGCTCACGGCATCGCGCAGGTGGTCGAGGAGACTGGCGACCGGCCCGGCCACGGTGCGCACGACGCCCTCGTTCGGCGTCAGCGGGTGCGCGCGGGTGGGCGCCATCTTCTTGACCGCCTCCACCTTCCCGGCCATCTGCACCAGCTCCGCCTGGCTGAAGGTGGAGCGCAGCTCGGCGAACATCCGGCTCTCCTCGTGCTCGACGTGGTGCCGGATCTCGCGGATCAGCGTCTGCACCTCGGCGTCGAACTGCGGGTCGTCGGGGTCCATCCGCTCCAGCCGCTTCATCGTCTCCTCGGCCTCGGCGTGCTCGTGCTTGGAGTGCTCGGCCTCCTCCTCGTCGACCTGCTTCTCCACGGCCGGGTAGACCTGCGTCTCCTCGGCGACGGAGTGCTTGACCAGGCCGATCGTGACCTCGTCGACGAGCTCGCGCTTGCGCCGGAGGTCGTCCTCCCCGGTCCGGCCCACCAGCCCTTCGAGCTGGGTGAAGATGCGGTCGAACTCGCGGTGGTCGGCGGTGAGCAGGTCGACCACGTCGCGCTGCGTCGTGTCTGTCATGGCGGTTCCCTCGGGGGCCGGGGCGGTGCGGCGGTCTCGCGCGAGGGCTGCATTCCCTCGGTCGGGACCGGTCACACCACCGCCGGGTCGATCGTGCAGCCGGTAGGACCGCGAGAACCCGACATCGTCGACGGGCAGCACCTCGGCCGCCGCGAATCCCGCGGCGCGCGTAGCTCCGCACGATGCCGGGCCGGATCACGGTGCCGGTGGCAGCCGAGGGCGTGTGCGAGCGGGCATCGGCTCCCCGGCGGACTCACCCATGACGACCACCGCACCGTCGTCGTAGCCCTCATCCTCGGCCGCTGGGTAGGCGCGGGCCAAGGCGATCGAGGACCACCCCTTACCGCACCCGACGTCGGCGATCCGGGCACCGGGGCGGTCGAGCAGCCGGTGCACCTCCGGCACGCCGGCCAGAGCGCCGGGCCAGAGCCCGCTCGAACCAGGGACGGTTCACGTCGGCCTGGCCGGTGCGGGCGTCCGCCCCGAACTGCGCCCAGCCCAGGCCGCCGCCGTCCCGGTAGGCCGCGCCGAGCTCGGGCAGGCGGGGGGTCCGCGGCGAGGACGAAGCCGCTCGCCGCCTGCATCTCCAGCCACTCCCGCGCGTAGCGCTCGTCCGTCCTGGTGCCGACCGCGAGGTCCGCAGGGGACAGCGGTCCGGCGCCGGTCAGCGCCCGGTACCAGCCGACCCGCTCGCCCAGGTGCACGGCCCGCCTCTCGAAGGCCCCCAGCGCGGCGGAAACACCCGGTCGGCCACCTCGTCGACGGTGGCGGCGGGTTCCTGCCGAGTGGTCATCACCCCTCCTCAGCGCCGGCCGGCGGGCACGCCGAGGACTGAGACGACGAAGTCGGCGACGGTGTCGTGGACCTGCGCGCGGTCGGACTCGTTGAGCACGTCGTGCAGATCGCCCGGGAAGGCGGCCACCCGCGCGTCCGGCAGCTGGGCGGCGCTGGCCCGGGCGTCGGTGATCGGGATGACGGGGTCGGCCTCGCCGTGCACGAAGAGGACCGGGATGTCCGGCCGCCCGGCCTCGAGGCCGGCCAGCGACTCCGGCCAGGCGGCGGCGATGGCCTGCAGGGTCTCCCGCCGGAACCCGCCGTGGTAGGTGAGCGGGTCGTGCAGCAGGGCGTGCACGTAGGCGGGGTGGGTGCTGAACATCTGCCCCGGGTCGGTGGGCGCGGGTTCGGCGGAGTCGTCGGCCTCGAGCGCCTCCCACAGCCACGGCTGCGGGCGCAGCGGCGCGCCCGAGGCGACCAGGGCCCGGGCGATGCCGGGGGAGCGCAGCGTCAGCAGGTAGGCGGCCAGCGCTCCGGCGGAGTGCCCGGCGAGCAGGAGCGGTCGGCCGGCGTGCACCTCCTGGGCCAGCCGGACCAGGTGACGCGCGTCGTCCACCCAGCCGCTCAGCGAGGGGACGACGCCGCGCTCGCCGTCGCTGCGCCCGTGGCCGGCGGCGTCCATCGCGTGCACGGCGAACCCGTCGGCGGTGAGCCGGCGGGCGAAGACGTCGTACAGCCCGATGTGCTCCCCGTAGCCGTGCAGGAAGACCAGGACGCCGGAGACGTCGCCGTCGGGGAGCCAGGCGGAGTGGTGGATGCGGCCGAAGGAGCCGGGAAAGGAGGGCACGGTCGGTTTCCTCTGCGTCCGGTGGAGACGCCGGGCGGTCGCCCGGCGCTGCCGAACGCTGGGGGAGGGCGGTGTCGCGGCGGTGTCGGCGCGGTGTCGCCGGCGGCACCACGCACCCGGGCGACCGTGCCAGACTGCCGCGGTCGTCCCGCAGAGGGGGGCCGCCGGCATGTTCCGCGTCCTAGGCCCGCTCGAGGTCGAGGTCGGCTCCGAGCGGCTGGTCATCCAGGGTGCCCGGGGGCGTGGGCTGTTGGTCGCCCTCCTGCTGCAGCGCGACGCCGTGGTGCCCTCCGGCCGCCTGGTCGAGCTGTTGTGGGACGAGCCGCCGGAGGACCCGGCCAACGCCTTGGCGCAGGTGGTGCGGCGGCTGCGCGCGCAGCTCGGCGCGGCTGCCGACCGGCTGCGGACACGGCCACCGGGCTACGTCCTGCGCGCCGCTCCGGAGGAGCTGGACGCCGAACGCTTCGAGCGGGCTCTCCGCGAGGCGCGCGCCCTGCGGCAGGTGGACCCGTTCACCGCGCTGCATCTGCTGGACGAGGCGCTGGACCTGTGGCGCGGACCGGCCTTCGGCGAGTTCGCCGACACCTTCGCGCGGGCGCCCGCCGCCCGGCTGGAGGAGCTGCGCCTGGTCGCGCGGGAGGAGCGGGCGCTGCTGCTCCTGGACGTGGGCTCGGTCGCCGAGGCGGTCGCAGCCGCCGGTGAGCTGGTGGCCGTGCACCCGTTCCGGCCAGGTGCGGTGGAGGGGCTCGTGCGGGCGCTCGCCGCCGACGGCCGCGCGGCCGAGGCGCTCGAGGCGTACCGCCGCCACCGGGAGTCGCTCGCCGACGAGCTCGGGATCGACCCGGCACCTGTCCTGCAGGAGCTGCAGGGCCAGGTCCTGCGCGGCGCCCTCCCGACCCCGCGCCGTCCCGTCCGGGGACCGCAGGCCGCGCGGGTACGGCCGATCCCCCGGTTGCCCTGGCGACCGGGCCCGCTGCTCGGGCGTGAGGAGGACCTGCGGTTGCTGCTGGGGTGTCTCCGGGGCCGCCGGCTCCTGTCGCTCGTCGGCCCGGGTGGGGTGGGCAAGACCCGGCTGGCCCTGGAGGCGTCGCACGCGCTGGCCGACGGGGGTGGCCGTGTCTGGTGGGCCGATCTGTCCGCCACAGCCGGCGGGCGGCTGGTCGACGTGGTCGCGGAGGCGCTCGGTGCCGACCTGCCCATCGGTGCCGACCGCCTCACCGCGCTGGAGGCCGCCGCGGTGGAGCTGCGCGGGCTGCTGGTGCTGGACAACGCGGAGACCGTCCTGGCGCCGTTGGCCGAGCTGGCCGAGCGGCTGCTCGCCGCGGCCCCCGCGCTCACCCTGCTGGCCACGAGTCGTGAACGGCTGGACGCGGCGGGGGAGCACGTGCACGTCCTCGCTCCGCTGCCGGTCCCCGCCGGTGCCGGCCGGGACAACCCCGCCGTCCGTCTGTTCCTGGACCGCGCCCCCGGACTGGAGGTCGATCACGTCTCCGATGCCGAGGTGGACCTGGTCGCGGCCACCTGCCGTCGGCTCGACGGCCTCCCGCTGGCCATCGAGCTGGGTGCGGCGCGCGCGCCGTCGTTCGGCTTGGCGGAGTTCGCCTCCCGGCTGGACCGGGGGCTGGACCTGCTCGCCGGGGGACGGCGGACCTCCCCGTCGCGGCACCGGTCGCTGCGCGCCGTCATCGACTGGTCCTACCGCTTGCTGGCCGAGGAGGAGGCGCGCCTGTTCCGGCGCCTGGCGGTGTTCCCCGCCGCCTTCACCCCGGACCGGGCGGAGGCGGTGTGCGGGGACGAGGTCCTGCCCGCCGCGGCGGTGGCCCCGGTGCTGGCCCGGCTCTGCGAGCAGTCGCTCGTCCAGTTCGGGGACGGCCGGTTCTGGTTGCTGCAGACGCTGCGCGACTTCGCGCGGGACCAGTGGGCGGCCGACGAAGGGCACTCCCTGCGCGCCCGGCACGCCGCCGACACCGCCGGGCGGGCGGCGACCTGGCGCCGGCTGCTCTGGACGGCCCGGGAGCCCGCGGCGGTCGCGGCACTCGCTGCGCTGACCGATGACCTCCATGCCGCCTGGGCGTTCGCGCGGGAGCACGACCGCCCGCTCGCCGTCCGGCTGGCCGCCGACCTCCACGACCACGCGTACTGGCGGCAGCGGCTGGACCTGCTCGCCTGGGGGCTGGTCGTGGCCGAGTGGGACGACGACCTCCCGCGCACCGGCGACGCGCTCGCCGCCGCGGCGTCGGCCGCGTGGGCGGCCGGCCGGCTGGACCAGGCGGAGACGCTGGCCCGGCGCGGGGTGGCCGCGGCCGGCGCACCGGACGCGCCGGCGGCCGCCGCCGCGGTGGAGAAGCTGGCCGATCTGGCGATGTTCACGGGACGCACCGCGGAGTCCGTGACGCTGTACCGCCGCGCCGGAGAACTGTGGCGCCGCGCCGGGGAGCCGCTGATCCGCCTGATGTGCGAGATCGCGGTGTGCCAGGTGCTCGCCTACGGCGGCCGGGACGACGAGGCGCTGGCCCGGCTGGCGGAACTGCGGGCGACCACCCGGGCGAGCGAGGTCCCCACGGTGCTGGGGTGGTGGCACTACGTGCGCGGGGAGGCGCTCGCGGCCGCCGACCCCGCCGGGGCGCTCGCCGAGTACGGCGCCGCGATCACGCACGCCGGGGCCGCGGACAACCGGCTGGTCGTCATGATCGCCCGCAGCGCCGCGGTCACCACGCTGGCCGGTGCCCGGTCGCCGTCCGCGGCGTTCGAGGAGTTCGGCCGGGTGCTCGACTCCTGGGACGACCTCGGGAACGAGGCGTTGCAGTGGTGGGTGCTGCTGCACCTGGCCGTGCGGCTCGTCGACGCCGGCCGGGACCGCGACGCGGCGCTGATCGCCGGGGCGGTGCTCGCCCACCAGGATCACCACCCCGTGGTCGTCCGGGACCGGAGCCGGCTCGACGGCGCCGTGGACGCGCTGCTGGAGCGGGGCGGGAACCGGGAGGTGGACGCGCTGCTCGCCCAGGGCGCCCGGCTGTCGATCTCGGCGGCTCTCGCGGTCGGCCGCGCGGCGATCGAGGCGGTGGTGCGGGACCCGGTCGGGGATCCAGCGGGACGGTCCGACGTCGTCCGAAATCGCCCGCTCGGGGCGGTTGACCACCCCTGACGCAGGTTACTCCACGAGCGTGGAGACCTACGCCGTCGGCTTCGCCCGACCCGACCGCTGGTCCCGGGAGAGACCGGCGGAGGAAGCCCGTCCCTGGCACGCCGTGGAGGCCCACCGGCCGCCGGCCGAGCTGGACGGGGAGGTGGAGCTCGCCGTCTGCGGGGCCATCGTGCAGGTGTGGGGCTCGCAGAAGTGGGAGCGGGTGGGGGCCGGGCGCACCGCCTGCCCCGAGTGCGCCCGGGTCACCGCGGCCAGCCGGCCGCTGACCCGCACCGGCTGACCGGCGCGGGCGCGGCGGTCAGCGGCGGTCGGGACGCCGGCCGCTGATCGCCGACAGGCCGGTGATCTCCCGGCCGACGATGAGGGCCTGCACCGAGTCGGTGCCCTCGAACGTGAACACCGCCTCCATGTCGGCGTGGTGCCGGGCGACGTGGTGGTCGAGCAGGATCCCGTCGCCACCGAGGATGTCGCGGGCGTCGGCGACGATCGCCCGCGCCTTGGCGGCGTGGTTCATCTTCGCCAGCGACGCCATCGCCGCGGTCATCCGGCCCTCGTCGGCGAGCTTCGACAGCCGCCAGCACATGAGCTGCATCGCGGTGATCTCGGCCAGCATCCGGGCCAGTTTGTCCTGCACCAGCTGGTAGCCGGCGATCGGCTGCCCGAACTGCTCCCGCTGCAGCGCGTGCGCCAGCGCCAGCTCGTAGGACGCCGTCGCCAGGCCGAGCGCCCGCCAGGCCACGGTGTACCGGGTGCGGTCGAGCACCTGCGAGACGTCCTTGAAGCTGCGGCAGCCGGCCAGCCTGTTCTCCGCCGGCACCCGGACGCCGTCCAGCGCGATCTCCGCCTGCCAGACCGCGCGCAGCGCCGTCTTCCCGGTCATCACCCGCGCCGAGAAGCCCGGGGTCCCCTTCTCGACGACGTAGCCGCCGACGGCGCCCTCCTCGTCGCGGGCCCAGATCAGCACGAGGTCGGCGATCGAGCCGTTGCCGATCCACTTCTTGTGCCCGTCGAGGACGTAGGCGTCGCCGTCGCGGCGGGCGGAGGTCTCCAGCGCGACGGCGTCGGAGCCGTGCCGCGGCTCGGTGAGGCCGAAGGCGCCGATCTTCTCCAGCCGCGCCATCTCGGGCAGCCAGCGCTGCCGCTGCTCCTCGTCGCCGAGCAGGGCGATCGACTGCATCGCCAGGAAGCTGTGCACGCCGTTGAACGTGCCGACGCTGCCGTCGGCCCGGGCCAGCTCGGCGGCCACCAGCCCGGCGGAGACGGCGCTCATGCCGGGGCAGCCGTAGCCCTCGATGGTGCCGCCCGCGATCCCCAGCTCGGCGATCCCGGGCACCAGCTCGAACGGGAAGTCGGCGCGCTCCCAGTAGTCGTTGATCCGCGGCAGCACCTCCGTGTCGCAGAAGGCGCGCACCCGGTCGCGGATCTCGATCTCGTCGGGCGCGAGCAGGTCCTCGAAGGCGTAGAAGTCGGGGCTCGGCGCGGTCACGACGTCGGACGCTATTGCGTCCGACCGGATCGCGCGCGACGTCAGGCGCCGCGGTAGGTGCCCACCGTCCAGAGGTTGCCGTCGGCGTCGCGGACGCCGAACTGGTGCGAGCCGTAGCCGGTGTCGTGCAGCGCCTCGAGCACCTCCACGCCGGGCAGCGCGCGGACCCGCTCCCACGCGGCGTCGACGGTGGCCGGCTCGGCGGCCACCACGTAGACGCCCTGGGGGCCGAGGGCGCCCCAGTCGCCGGGCTTGCCACGGCTGCCGAACATCACGCCGCCGCCGTCGGGCCAGCGGGCCTCGGCGTGCTCGACGGTGCCGTCGGCCCCGCGGTGGCAGGCGGTGACGGTGAAGCCGAGCCCGTCGGTGAGGAAGGCGGTGCCGGCGTCGACGTCGGCGAAGCCGACGCTGGGCCAGACGGTGGGCGCGGGGGCGGTGGACAGCTCGGGGGAGGAGGTCATGCCGGGGAGGCTGCCTGCTCCGCCCGGTCGTCGTCTTGCAGGAATGGGAGCTCCTCGCGCAGCCAGGTGCCGATGCTGCAGCCGGCCAGCGACCGCCACTCCCGCTGCAGGTGCGGCTGGTCGGCGTAACCGCAGCGCACCGCGATCTCGGCGAGCGACGGGCGGCCGGGCCCCAGCAGCAGACGGCGGGCGGCCTCAAACCGGGCGATCCGCGCCGCCTGCTTCGGACCGATGCCGGTGGCCAGCCGGAACTGCTCGGAGAGGTGCCGCCGGCTCCATCCGACGGCCGCGGCCACCTCCTCGACCCGCCGGCGTCCGTCGCCGGTGACGGTCAGCCGCCAGGCCTCGCCGACCTCCGGCGGCACCGCTCCCGGCGACCCGGCCAGCCGGGCGAGCAGGGCGGCGTCGAGCCGCGCCAACCGCTCGGCCCACGTGCCCGCCTCGGCCAGCTGCTCGACCAGCCGGTCGGCGGCCCGGCCGAGGACGGCGGCCAGGTCGACGACGCGCTCGCCGAGCTCGGCTGCGGGCAGGCCGAACAGCGCCCGGGCGGCGACGGGGGTGAGCCCGTACTGCAGGCCGTCCTGCGGGCGGGTGGCGTCGATCAGCGCCGGGCGGGTGTGCAGGCCGCCGAGCACCGCGTGCGCGGCGACGTCCTCGCCGAGCCCGGCCACCCGCAGCGGCGCGGCCAGCTCGACGACGAGGGTGAGGTGCCGGGAGGGCAGCCCGCGGTGGACGCCGGACGGGTTCGCGGCGACGCGGTAGCCGTGCGCCACGGCGACGAACGGCCGCAGCGGGCCCGGCACCCGGTGCGCCACGAACTCCACGCCGGCAGATCCTGCCCGCTCAGCCCGCGTCGAGCAGCCCCCGGACGTACGCGGCCTGGCCGACGTGCTGCAGGTCGTCGGAGAGCACGCTCACCAGCCGGACGCCGAGGGTGACCGGCGGGTCCCAGCGGCGGTCGACGACGCGGTCGAGGTCGTCGTCGTCCAGGCCTCGCAGGAACTCCGCGGTCCGGGCGGAGACGGCGTCGGCGTACTCGAGCAGGAGGCCGGGGGAGTCGACCCGGACGGCGGCGACGTCGTCGGGGCCGAATCCGTAGCCGGTGGCGGAGTCGTCGAGGGGCAGGCCGAACCGGCCGGCGAAGCCCTCCGCCGTCCACACCTGCTCCCGGCCGGCGACCTCGGCGACGTGGTCGTCCTGGACGCGCAGCAGGTGCCAGGCCAGCCAGGCGATGGTGTTGGCCTCCGGACCGACGCGCGCGGTGAGCTGCTCGGCGGTCAGCCCGTCGAGCGCGCGGCGCAGGGTCTCGCCGATCTGTCCGTAGGCGTGCAGCAGCAGGTCACGGCTCCGCATGGCTCACCCTAGGCCGAGCACGCGCACGACCAGCCAGACCACCCCGGCGAGGGCGGCCAGCGTGAGCACCAGGGCGGTCACCACGGGGACGACCACCCACCGGCGCTTGAACCGCCGACGGCGCCGGGGTGCGGCGGGCGGCCGGCCGCTGAGCGGGGCGCTGCCCGGCCGCCGCCGCGCGGTCAGCGCGTCGCGTGCCATCGAGCCCAGCACCGCCCGCGAGGCGAGGGCCAGCTCGCGCAGGTCGGCCGGGTCGAAGCGGTGCACCGAGCCCTCGGCGCGGACCGGCGGCGGTGGAGGGGCGGGCGCGGGGACCGGCGCCGGGGGCTCCGCCCCGGCCAGCACGGCCTGCAGCCCCTGGCGCGCCTGCGCGGCGGTGCTGCGCTGCGCGGGGTCCTTGGTCAGCAGCCCCCGCAGCACCGGCTCGAGGGGGCCGGCGCGGACCGTCGGGGCCGGGTGCTCGGAGACGACGGACATCGCCGTCGCCATGGCCTCGCCCCGGGCGAACGGCGGCCGGCCCTCGACCGCCGCGTAGAGGGTGGCCCCGAGCGACCACAGGTCCACCCCCGGGTGCGGCTCGTCGCCGTGGATGCGCTCGGGCGCCATGTAGGACGGCGAGCCGATCAGCGCGCCGTTCGTGGTGAGGCTGTCGTCGCCGGTGGTCGTCGCGATGCCGAAGTCGGTGAGCCGGGCGTGCCCGTCGCGCTCGACCAGCACGTTCCCCGGCTTGACGTCGCGGTGCACGATCCCGGCGGCGTGCGCGGCCTCCAGTGCGGCGAGGAGGTCGAGGCCGATCCGGGCCGTGGCGTGCGGGGACAGCGGCCCGGCGTGCTCGAGGACGGCCTGCAGGCTGTCGGCCTCGACCCGCTCCATGACCAGCCAGGGCTTGCCGTCCTCCTCGACGACGTCGTAGACGGTCGTGACGCACGGGTGGTCCAGGCGGGCGGCGGCCCGTGCCTCGCGCAGCGTGCGCTCGCGCAGCACGCGGCGCTCCTCCTCGGTCAGCCCGACCGAGAAGGTGAGCTCCTTGATCGCGACCTCGCGGTGCAGCATGCGGTCGGTCGCCCGCCAGACCACGCCCATGCCGCCGCGGCCGAGGACGTCGGTGAGCACGTAGCGACCGGCCAGCAGCCGCTCGCCCGGCACCGCCCCCGTGTCCGGCCGAGGAGCGCTCATGCGCGGACCGTACGCCCGCGACCGGCCTACTGCTGGTCCGTCGTCCCCTCCTCGGGGCTGCTCTGCGCCTCCATCTCGGCGGCCTGCTCCGGCGTCTCCATCTCCAGGGCGATGTCGCGGGGCTCGGGCAGGCTCGGGTCGGCGGTGCCGGTGTCCGGCTCGGGTGTCGTCATGCCCGCAACCTGCCCGGATGCGCCCCGACCTACACTCCCGCGGATGCCGATCACCCGGCTCCTCGTGGCCAACCGGGGCGAGGTCGCCGTCCGGGTACTGCGGACGGCGACCGCCCTCGGGCTGCGCACCGTCGCGGTCGCGCCGGCCGACGACGCCGGCTCGCTGCACGTGCGCCGGGCCGACGACGCCGTCCGCCTGCCCGGCTCGGGCCCGGCCGCGTACCTCGACGCCGCGGCGGTCGTCGGGGCCGCGGTCTCCGCCGGCGCGGACGCCGTCCACCCCGGGTACGGCTTCCTCGCCGAGAGCCCCGAGCTGGCCCGGCGCTGCGCGGACGCCGGGCTGGTGTTCGTCGGCCCCGACCCCGCCGTGCTGGAGCTGTTCGGCGACAAGGTGCGCGCGCGGGCACGCGCGGCGCAGCTCGGCATCCCGGTGCTGGCCGCCACCGGCGCGACCGACGCCGACGGCGCCCGGGCGTTCCTCCGCGGGGTCGGCGGGCCGGTGATGGTCAAGGCGCTGGCCGGCGGGGGTGGCCGGGGGCAGCAGCCGGTGGCCGCCGAGGACGAGCTGGCCGCGGCGCTGGAGCGCTGCCGGTCCGAGGCCCAGGCAGCGTTCGGCGTCGGCGACGTCTACGTCGAGCGGCTGCTGACCGGCGCCCGGCACGTGGAGGTGCAGCTCGCGGGCGACGGCACCGCGGTCGCCGCGCTCGGCGACCGCGACTGCAGCCTCCAGCGCCGCCGGCAGAAGCTGGTGGAGATCGCACCCGCCCCGGCGCTCGACGACCGGCTGCGGACCGCGCTGGCCGGTGCCGCGGTGGCTCTGGGGAGCGACGTCGGCCTCCGCGGCCTGGCCACCGTCGAGTTCCTCGTGTGCGCGGACGAGTTCGTCTTCCTCGAGGTGAACCCGCGGCTGCAGGTCGAGCACACCGTCACCGAGGAGGTGACCGGCCTCGACCTGGTCGAGGTGGCGCTGCGGCTGGCCGAGGGCGCCGCGCTCGCCGACCTCGCGCTGGACGTGCCGGTCGTGCCCCGCGGCGCGGCCGTGCAGGCCCGGGTGAACGCCGAGACGCTGCGGCCCGACGGCGCCGTGCTGCCCTCCGCCGGTCACCTCGAGCGGTTCGGACCGCCCACCGGGCGCGGGGTCCGGGTCGACACCGCCGCCGTCCCCGGCGCCGAGGTCGACCCGCGCTTCGACCCGCTGCTCGCGAAGGTGGTGGTGCGCGAGCGGGACCTGCCGCGCGCCCTCGCCGGGACGGCGCGTGCGCTGGCCGAGTGCGACGTCGCCGGCCCGGCGACCAACCTCGGCCTGCTCGCCGCCCTCGTCGCCCGTCCCGAGGTGGCCGAGGGCCGGACGACGACGACGTTCGTCGACGAGCACCTCGCCGAGCTGGTGCCGCCGGTGGAGGAGACGCGTCCGGTCGCCGGCGCGGACGGCGGGGTGGCCGTCGCGGCGCCGCTGCAGGGCGTCGTCGTGGCGGTCGAGGCGGGGGAGGGCCGGGCCGTGGCCGCCGGCGCGACCCTGCTGGTGCTCGAGGCGATGAAGATGGAGCACGTCGTCCCGGCGCCGGTCGCCGGCGACGTCGTCGCGGTGCGGGTGGCGGTCGGCGACGTCGTCCCGGCCGGCGCGGTGCTCGCCGTCCTCGCGCCGTCGGACGACGCCGGTGACCCCGCCGCCGCGCGGGCGGAGGTCGATCTCGACGCCATCCGCCCGGAGCTGGCCGAGGTGCTCGAGCGGCAGCGCGGCACCCGCGACGAAGCGCGGCCGGACGCGGTGGCCGCCCGGCGGGCGGCCGGCCGGCGGACCGCGCGGGAGACGGTCGCCGCGCTCTGCGACGGCGGCCCCTTCATCGAGTACGGCGCCCTCGGCATCGCCGCGCAGCGCCGGCGGCGCACCCTGGAGGAGCTGGTCGCCCGCACGCCCGCCGACGGCATGGTGACCGGCATCGGCGAGGTCGACGGCGTGCCGACCGCCGTGCTCGCCTACGACTACACGGTGCTGGCCGGCACCCAGGGCCTGGTCAACCACCGCAAGGCCGACCGGCTGCTCGAGCTGGCCGATCAGCGGCGGCTGCCGGTCGTGCTGGTGGCCGAGGGCGGCGGCGGGCGCCCCGGTGACACCGACTCGGCCGGGATCTCGCTGCTCGACGTCCCCACGTTCACGACGATGGCCCGGCTGGCCGGCCGGGTGCCCACCGTCGCCGTCGTCTCCGGCTACTGCTTCGCGGGCAACGCCGCGCTGGTCGGCGTCTGCGACGTCGTGATCGCGACCGAGGGCAGCAGCATCGGCATGGGCGGCCCGGCGATGATCGAGGCCGGCGGGCTGGGCGTCGTCGACCCGGACGACGTCGGCCCCACGGCGGTGCAGGCGGCCAACGGCGTGATCGACCTCGTCGTGCCCGACGACGACGCCGCGGTCGTCGCGGCCCGCCGGGTGCTCGGCTGCCTGACCGGGCAGACCGGGGCGGGCGGGTGCGCCGACCAGCGGCTGCTGCGGCACCTGCTGCCCGCCGACCGGGTGCGCAGCTACGACGTCCGCCCGGTGCTCGAGACCCTCGCCGACACCGGCAGCCTGCTGGAGCTCCGGCCCCGGTTCGGCCGCGGCATCGTGACCGCGCTCGGCCGGCTCGACGGCCGGCCGGTCGGCCTGCTGGCCAACGACCCGCGGCACCTGGGCGGGGCGATCGACGCCGAGTCCGCCGACAAGGCCGCGGCGTTCCTCCGGCTGTGCGAGGCGCACCGGCTGCCGGTGGTCTCGCTGGTCGACACCCCCGGGTTCATGGTGGGGCCGGAGTCGGAGCGGACCGGCACGGTGCGCCGCTTCGGCGGCCTGTACGTCGCCGGTGCCGCGCTGACCGTGCCGCTGGTGGCGGTGGTGCTGCGCAAGGCGTACGGGCTGGGCGCCATGGCGATGACCGGCGGCGACCTGCGCGCCCCGTTCCTCACCGTCGCCTGGCCCACCGGCGAGTTCGGGCCGATGAGCCTGGAGGGCGCGGTCCGGCTGGGCTACCGGCGCGAGCTCGCCGCGCTGCCCGACGACGCCGCCCGCGAGGCCCGCTTCGCCGAGCTGGTCGCCGAGTCCTACCAGCAGGGCCGGGCGCTCACCGTCGCGTCGGTGTTCGAGATCGACGACGTCATCGACCCGGCCGACACCCGGGCGGTGGTCGGCGAGGCGCTCCGGGCGGCTACCGCGGCGCGGGGCTGAGCCGCTCGACCCCCGGGCCGGACAGCCGGTCGACGGCCACCGCGGCACGGCCGGTGAGCAGCAGGAGCAGCGCCTCGACCGGGCCCTCGACCAGGGCACCCTCGCCGGCCGACCACTCGGTGTCGGTGGCGACCAGCCGCAGCCCGGCCAGCCGCCGCCGGGCGTCGAAGACGATGGTGAACGGCCACGTCATCGACCAGATGCGGGTGGCCGCCGTCGCCGCCGCCTCGATCGGCGCCGGGCGCGGGCGACCCAGCGGGACGGCGATGTCCTGACCGTGCACCAGCACGTCGATCAACGGCTCGTAGGGCGTGAGGCCGGGCACCCGCCGGCGCGAGCCGACCATCGCGCGGATCGCGGCGACCAGCTCGCCGGTCGAGGTCGCGGCGGCCCGCCGGACGGCGGCGTCGTGCGTCGTCCGGTGGAAGTCGCCCCGCCCCCGCAGGGCCGGACCGATGAGCTCGACCGGCCGGGCCACGGAGAAGGTGACGTGCGCGGCGACGTCGCGCACCCGCCAGCCCCGGCACAGCGACGGGTGCGCCCACTCGTCGGGGGAGAGGTCGGCCAGCAGGTCGGCGAGGCTGCCGCGCTGCTCGTCGATGACGGCCCAGACGGCGTCCCGGTCGAGGCTCATGGGAACCCCCAGGTAGTACGATGACCTGACCAAATTAGGACGAGCCTCTGACCATCGTCAAGGGGGTGCCGGGTGGCCGACGACGAGCTGAACCTGGGCCTGCTGCTGTTCATCCCGTACCGCGCGCTGGAGAAGCGCGTGTTCGAGCGGCTGGCCGAGGCGGGGTTCGACGACGTCACGCCGGCCCAGGCGCGGGTGATGGCGCGGATCGGCCCCGGCGGCACGCGGCTGACCGAGCTGGCCGAGGCTGCGTCGGTGACCAAGCAGACGGCCGGCTTCCTCGTCGACCAGCTCGAGCGGGCCGGCTACGTGCGGCGGACGCCCGACCCGACCGACGCCCGGGCCCGGCTGGTCCGCATCGCCGAGCGCGGAGCCACCGCGCAACCGGTCGCCGATGGCGTCGTCGCCGAGGTCGAGGCCGAGTGGCGGGCGCACCTGGGGGAGCGGCGCTGGCGGCAGCTGCGCGGGGCGCTCACCGCGCTCCGGGAGGTCACCGACCCCTACCGTCGACCACCGCCCCTTGGTTCCTCTACGGTAACCGTTACCCATGAGCGACCAATTGGCGGCAGACGACGCGTTCGACGCCCTCGGTGACCCGATGCGGCGCCGCATCCTCGAGTGCCTGCGGGACGGCGAGCTGCCGGTGGGCGAGCTGGCCGGCCGGCTGCCGGTCGGGCGGCCCGCCGTCAGCAAGCACCTGCGGGTGCTCGAGGGCGCCGGGCTGGTCGAGCACCGCTCTCGCGGCACGCGCAACCTCTACGCCCTCGCGCCCGGCGGCCTCGCCGACGTGCAGCGCTGGCTCACGAGCGTGTGGGACGACGCGCTGGGCGCGTTCGCCGGCTTCGTCGACGCCGAGGAAGGGAGAGCCCCGTGAGGCCGATCGTCCGCCAGGTCTCCGTCGCGGCACCACCGGAGCGCGCCTTCGCCCTCTTCACCCAGCGGATCGGGGAGTGGTGGCCGATGGCCGGGCACAGCGTCTTCGGGGAGCGCGCGACGGTGGCCTTCGAGGGGAGGGGGCTGGTCGAGCGCGACGGCGACCGGGTGAGCGTGTGGGCCGAGGCGACGCTGTGGGAGCCGCCGAACTCGCTGGAGCTCGACTGGCACCCCGGCCGCACGCCGGAGGAGGCCACCACCGTCCGCGTCACCTTCGAGGCCGACGGTGAGCGCACCCTCGTCACGCTGGAGCACTCGGGCTGGGAGCGCCGGGCCGACGCCGCCGACGTCCGGGAGTCCTACGCGCAGGGCTGGCCCGTCGTCCTCGGCCGGTTCGCCGCGATGGAGGCTCCCGTCGGCTGACCGGTGCGCCACCATGGGTGCGTGCTGGTCCTGGGGCGCGGCGAGATCGCCGAGCTGCTGGACGTCGACGCGCTGGTCGACGCCCTCGCCGGTGCGATGGCCGAGCTCAGCGCGGGCCGCGCGTCGGTGCCCGAGCGGGTCGGCGCCGAGGTCGCCGAGCAGGACGGGCGGCTCCTGTCGATGCCCGGGTACGTGCCGTCGCAGCGGGCGCTGGTCACCAAGCTCGTGTCGCTGTTCCCGCGCAACGCCGGCACCGCGCTCCCGACCCACCAGGCGGTGGTCGTCGTCTTCGACGCCGAGACCGGCGCGCCGTCCGCCCTGCTCGACGGCACCGAGATCACCGCCGTCCGGACGGCGGCCTGCTCCGCGCTGGCCACCCGGCTGCTCGCCCGGGAGGAGGCGGCGGTGCTGGCCGTGCTCGGCACCGGCGTGCAGGCCCGCGCGCACGCGCGGGCGCTGGTCCGGGTGCGGCCGCTGCGGGAGATCCGGGTCGCCGGGCACGACCCGGCCGGGCCGCGGCGGTGGCCGCCGACCTGGCCGCGGAGCTCGGTCTCGAGGTGCGCGCCGTGAGGGGACCCGCCGAGGCGTGCGCCGGCGCCGACGTCGTCTGCGCGACGACCCACCCGGGCGCCGACCCCGTCGTCCGGCGCGAGCTGCTCGACCCGGGCGCGCACGTCGTCTCGGTCGGCTGGGACCGGGCCGGCCGGGAGGTCGACGACGCGACCGTGCGCGACGCCCTCGTGGTCGTCGAGTCGCGGACCGCCGCGGCCGGCAGCCCGGACCTGTCCGCGGCGACGGTGGGGGAGCTCCCGGAGCTCGGCGAGCTGGTCGCCGGCACCCGGCCGGGGCGCACGAGCGGCGAGCAGCTCACCCTCTACAAGTCGGTGGGCGTCGCGGTGCAGGACGCCACGGCCGCGACCCTGGTGCTGGCAGCCGCACGGGAACGCGGCGTCGGCCGGGAGGTCGAGCTCTGAAGGGACCCTCCTGCAGGGTCGAGCACCTGCGGCGAGGCCGACTCCAGCCCGCGGTCAGGCGGCCGGCGTGGTCGCCGGCGCCTCGGCCGGCGTGCAGGCGGGGGCCGCCGGGTCGGTCGGGACGAGGGTCGGCTCCGTGGCCGGCGGGACCTCCGCGGCGCACGGGTCGGTCGGGCAGACCTCGGCGGCGGGGTCGGCCGGCGGCACCGGGCAGGCCGGCTCGACCGGGGTCTCCGACGGCGTGGTGGGCACCGGGGGCGCCGTGGTGGGCAGCGGGGGCGTCGTGGTGGGCAGCGGGGGCGCCGTGGTGGGCAGCGGGGGCGTCGTGGTCCCCGGGGCGGTGCCGGGGGTGGTGGTGCCCGGGGTGGTGGTGCCCGGGGTGGTGGTGCCCGGGGTGGTGGTGCCCGGGGTGGTGGTGCCCGGGGTGGTGGTGCCCGGGGTGGTGGTGCCCGGGGTGGTGGTGCCCGGGGTGGTGGTGCCCGGGGTGG